>NZ_JCAXEJ010000006.1:0-272597 GCF_059759005.1 Paenarthrobacter sp. GQ52 | reverse complement strand
GTCCATTTTCCCGAGACGGCATCGAATTTTCCATACCTCCACAAGACAATGTCTGGTACGAGAATTGCGTTGATGTAGTTCCATACGTCGTTGCTCGAGGCATCTACTGGCATTATCTCCATTTGTTGATGAACCACGGGTCCCACAGCTCGATCGAACTCGGTGAGACGGCGCCCTCGGACTACAGAGGGATAGCCGAACTCTGATGCGACGTTTACGATCTTTGCCCTCAGCGCGGAAAGGTCATCCGGGGACGCGCGACGGCGAGCCAGGGGGTAGAACTCACCGCTGGCGCCGAAGAAATCGACCTCAGTCGCGATGACATGGAGGGGTTGGGACTTTAGTAGATCCCATCGCAAGGACGCATCGGCTACAGACATGCGTGGGTAGCAGAGTTGTGTGCTCTCGGACATTTCTAGACGCCTCCAACCTTGGCCTGCAGTTGGGCTTCGACTCTTCCGGGATCGTCGTTGTACCGACTCCGAACGTATTCCACTGTTTCCCCAAGAAGGCGGACCACGCCCGAGAGGGCGTGTCCCAAGGAGGCATCGGGGTAGTCCTCCGATAAAGTCAACTCGTCGTGATCCAGAGCTTCCCGGAGCAACTGCCGAGCAAAGTCAATCTTTAGGAACTGCAACCAAACTTCGGATTCGGGTGAGTCTGGATCGTCTAACACTGCTTGGACAGACGGATTCTCGACGTTCATCCAAAGCCAAATAGCTGAGGCGGCAGATGCTTGCAAGTCCTTAGTCATGAGCTTTAGCCACCACAGAGCTTCGCGGCTGTTCTGAAGGTCGTAATCGGAAAAACGAACAGGCAGCATCGGGAGACGAGGCGCCGATCCTTCGAGGACCACACGCCGGTTCAATCGAAGGACTGTGTGTCCAAGCTTGTGTGGAGAAATGGCGCTGGATACAGAGGCCAAGGTCTCGGCGGAAGATATTTGAAACTCCAGACTCAGAGTTCCCGCCAGTTGGTCGGCAGGAAGAGTGACGCTTAGTTGCTGAGAACCGGATTTGACTCTTTGAACGCTCGACGTCTGAACAATGGGTGTGCCTGTGCACCGAGCAATTATTACCGCCCCCAGGGGAGCATCCTCCGGAAGCTGGAGTCGAGACAATGCATCCACGAGGTCTATCTCATACGAGCAAGTCACGTGCACGTCGTCGTAGTAAGTCCATCCTTCGGCAACGTCTTCGCCCGCCTCCAGCACACCATCGCCGATATGAACGGTCCACGAAAGTTGCGGCGCCGCGTCAACGGGCAGGGTAAGGTGACCGTAGCTAACTGCCTGCATACTCCACCTCGTTCAATTGTGCAGAGGCTCGCATAGCCGTGTCCTGCGGCTGGCTGAACACAGCCACGAAAACACGATCAGTGGGCACCGAGACCCTCAAAGACGGGTCCGTATTTAGCCATCCATCCGATTCCCAGCCGAGGAACTCGGGGGTCTGCGCGTCCGCCGGAACGGCTCCTTCATTAGCCCCCGATTCGGTGACAACGTGGGCAGTGACGTTGAGATCGACAAGGTCCCCGTCGCGGCCTCCAACAACACTGAATGAATACCGGACGGCTATGCCTTGGTCCATGTAGAGCAAATCCGGCTCCGCGATCTGCTTGACCCGCGCCTTCCGCTGCCTGCTGCTACCTGGCCGGCTTTCTCTCTCTGGCTGTTGCTCTGCCCCGTTACCCGAGAAGCCGGAAAGCAAACTCCCTAAGGACGCCGATACTTTGGAGGCGCCCTTCGAAGCCACCCCTCCTGACGCCCGGACACCGTCGACGGCCAACGACTTGAACGTATCGCGTATGCGGTCCAACGCAATTTTCACGGGGTTGGCTGAGTTCTTCGACACCGAAGCCCGCTGGTAGACCCAGTCGTCATGCGTGACCGGCTCGGATTTGGCGAACGTCTGATCCATGTCATGAGCTGCGATGAAAACCCCATAAGTGGGTATGCCTTTTGGCTGAGCCGCCACTGGCATGTATTTCACGACCATCCGAGGTGCGCGGAGTAGCGCCACAGTATTTTCAAGCTCAGACGGAGTGGACTCAGGCGAGCCACTTATTCTGTGGACAAGCAGACCCAAAAACTTGTGAGGGCGCTTGCTTTCAATGCGCGTGAACGTTGTCTGCCAGTCCGTGGCATATTCCGGGTTAAGAATTCGTTTCCTACCTTCAAGGTAGGCCAGTGCAAACTCCCGATACTCCTTGGATTCAAGTGGGTCTGGTGCCGGAAGTTCTGTTCCATCCGCAGAAAAGGAGAACAGAATGTTCGCACCTTGGCCTGTGTCGACTGCATGCGGCCATGCCCACTTTAGGGCAGCGGAGGCCATAGCTTGGATTCGGTCCACCCCAGCCTCATAGCCCTCGTTTTCCGGGGCAAGGATCATGATGCTGGTTCCCGTGTTGTCGGACCCCGGCACGGGCATACCCAAGCGAAGGGCCAGGTCACGAGCTGCTTCGCCGACGAGAGGGTCAACGATTGCATCGTCGCCGGGTACACCCCACCAGTTCCTCCCCGTATAGCGCAGTCCACCGTCGTCATAGTCTCCATCCCCACCAGAGACTCCAATAATGCGCGGCTGGATCGCACCCTCGTGGAGTGTCTGTGAATATATGAGACAGATGCCGACCTTGCTGGCTTTGTACAGGACTCCCTTCCCGAGCCCGTATGTACCGCCTTGAAGTCCCTTGGCTGTCGATCTGCCGAGATTGCGTACAAAGTCAACGAAGTCGCGACGTTCGCCCGAACCCGCCAAGTGCCCACGCACTGGGCCTCCTAGGCCCTTCGTTCCGGAATCTGAAATAACCATTACTCGCAGGCGCCGGTCGAAAACATATCGGCTGAGGTCGGTGCATTGGCAGTGCGGTGGTAACTCAGCGAAAACCTCATTGGTAAGCACATCTGTCTGTTCGACAGTCATGTTGTACTCATCGACTGCATACGAGATAGGCCCATTTACGTCCCTCCTCGCGTCCCAGCTGTTCTGCAGGGACTCTCGAAGCACCAAATCCCACAGATCCAGGGAGGTACGTCCGATCGCGTTCTCTGCGGACCGCGCGTCCACCCCGCCGTCAGCCCCATATGGTTGCCGAAATAATGACAGCATTACATCCCTCCGACGGAATGAAACTGCAACCGGGCTACGTCAAGGGGGTAGCTTTCGAGTTGGCCCAAATCAACTGCGTAGCTAAGGTTCGACAGCTTCTCCAACACTTCGGGAGGGCAAACTGTTTCTGCCGTTATGCGAGGAAACGTTGCGCCCACAATGAATGCCTTGTCCATAAGAGGGGAGAAGCGCAGCGAACCATAAAGCTTCGAGTGAGTGTCGCTGTATTTGGCTCCTTCCAACTTGGCAAGAAGATCCAAACGGCCAACACCGAGGGCAATCAAATCCCGAATCTTGTCCGGTACTGAAATCCCCTCTGGGCTCGGTTCCATCTGGAAGGCATGAACGAAAAGTTTGGCATCCTTGGGGGCTAACAGCTGTTTGCCGCCGTGGATGGTGACAACCATGTTGTTGTGGTTTGTAGTGGCCTTCACCTCGATTGAGCAACCAGCCAATACGAAGTCATGACGGTTGCCACTTGGGCCCTGCCATGTTGTGAGGGCTTTGGGGCCATGGGCACGGACCAGTCTCTCTAACACCAAGAGCTCCGCAAGAAGACCTGCCAGCTGAGCGGGTCCGAGGATCCCTGGCGATTCTGTTTCAAAAAGTCGTCGCCATCTGTCCAAAGTCGAGAGTGTCGCCTTCAAGGCACCGTCCGGCTGAAGCTCAATTGCGTCAAGGATCTCGTCGGTCAAGAGGGAAAACTGGCCGTTCAGCTTGTCGTCAGTGCACCGCAGAATCATAAATGGGCTGATGTGATCATTAAATTCAAGCGGCTTGAATTCCAGTGATAACGCCTTGGAATTCCAGTCCACATATCCGACCTCGGAGGTGCTGAGTGGTACAAGTAAGGTCAGCCCACCGAGGGAGTCGACTGCGTGGAAGACAACTCCGTCCGCGCATTGAACACCTGAGTTACGGACACGAAACTTACCTTTTCCAGCCAGCTCGTGTGTAAGAAACTGGAAAACCGAAGTTGAAGTCTCTTTCATACTTGCGAAACTTCCTCGACTTTGGCCCTGGCCTCATCCATCTTGTCTGCTTCGTCGAACTCCCGCTCGGCGTCCTCCAAGTAATCTGTGTCGACTCTTGCTGAGACATAGTCGACAGCTGATTGGGGATTCTGCGAGCGCGGAAACATGAGACTTATCGCGATGACATGGTCTGCCGCTGTGAGGGGCGTGCGACGCCCAGGATTGGTCTGGTGTTCGGCTTGAGCCAGTTCGGGATTGGATAGCTTGGCGATCGGGTAAATGCACAACAGCCCCGTTTTTTGAAGGCCCCTCATCTCTCGTACCTGCAGGAGTTGGGCGTCGGTGATACGGTCTCCGGGTCCCAGACCTAAGGACTTCCGAATGGTATCGATTTCAACTTCCAAGTCGGAGACACGATCCGGCGTGGAAGCCACTGCCTTAAGGTTTGCCGTTCCATTACTGCCGGGAAGATACATCTTCTTGCGACGCATCATTTTGATCGTCGTCCCCAACCCCAGGTCGAGTTCCTCGTCCTTCCCGTTACGAGGCTCCATCAAAACAACGTTCCATCGCTCCAACGCACCGCTGCGTCGTTCCCGTTCGACGTACTTCCGAACTGCCTTTTGATCGATGGAGCGGGCGTCTTCGTGAAGTTGGTAGTCGTCCAGGAACTTCAATACGTGATCGGCAGATACGCCGGTGAAGCCGCGATACCCATTGCCAAAGGATTGGACTTCTAGCTCATCATGCATTGCGTTGGAAACCAGAGCTTTGGTCGCATCAATGTTCTTGCGCAACCATGTCTCATCATCTTCTTTGAACAAAATCGTCTGTACACGGCTTCCCGAGTAACTTACGGAGGCGCTTACGGCTTGCCGCATCTTCGCCGCAGCCGTCACAGACATCTGTGGGTGCGTTCGAATACGCACCGGAAGCTCACGAGGTGTCTTTCCCTCCTTCTCATAAACACTGATCTCCTCCCGGATCTCGGATTCCACCAAGGCCAGCATGAGGAACCAGCTCTGAAGTTCAGACGACATCCAAATGCGAATAAAGTCTTCGTATCCCACTCTGTAGCCAAACCAACGACCCATCTGGAGCAAAGTGTCATAAGCAGATGAGGCTCTTACGAAGTAGCTTGAAGTGAGTCCCTCCAAGGTCAGTCCGCGGGACAGGGTGTTCCCGCCGACGACGATTACCGTTTGAGGTTTGTCCTTGGCGTAGTACAACCTGTCCTCAGAGAGGTAGTTGTCCACGACAATGGTCGTGGCCCTGGCGGTAGTAAGGAGCTCATCCTGAATATCTGCAAACAGGACAGGATCGTGACCAAACATGCTTGCTGGGACTATACCGGTTTCCGATTCCCAGAGTCCTCGAAACTCGGTGAAGGCCGAGCTTGATTCATTTGCCATCGCACTCCGAAGGTCGTCCAAGCAGTCTTCAACAGCTTCAGCGGTACGCATGTGGGCTGCGGCCAGCATGGACGTGTGGATCAGCATTGAAGAGTGCGAAACCTTGCCACTGCGGACACGCCTGGCTGTCGTAGCCAAAAGGAACCACATGATTGCCGTCCGCATGGAATCAGGTACGTCCGGGGCCCAAGCTTCGAGCGCATCACGGCCCTTAGGAGGCCGAACGACGTCAACTTCAAGTTCCGGGATCGAGCGCACGACGTCCAGTCCGTCGTCCGGCTCCTGACCATCTGCAGGAGGCTCTGGGCTGCCGAAAATCCTCTCTGCGCCGAAGTAGTTTTCGGGCTTGGGCAGATCGACTATGAAGTCCTTGGGATAGAGGTCCTTCTCAAAGTTTGGGTCAATGAGAAAGTTCGCGAACGGCGTCGCCGTGTAGGCGATGTAAGCAGCCTTTGGGTTGTCCAAAATCTCGCGAATCAATTTGTTTATTGTCGACTGACGCTTGGTCCCCACATCGATGGATGCTTGATCGGCCTCATCGTCGATTACAAGGATTGGACAACCAGCACGTGTTGCATCCGAAGCGGTGCGGATCCAATCACGGAGACGCCTCAGTCTGGCAGGATTCTTCTTTACCACCGCAATCGAGCGCATGCCTGCAGCTCCGAGCACAGCATCCGAGCCGGTAGTTTCGCAGAAGTCGTGGACGGCAGTCGTTAGAGGATGCCAGGTTGGACCACACGGCTTTATGAGATAGTCGTCGATCCGTTCCTGCGTTTGTGTGCGCAAGTTTTCCGTCGTCCCGGTCAAGACAACGATCAGCCGGTACCCCACATCGGCCGCCTTAGCGATTACCGACATGAAGTTCGTGGTCTTACCGCTTTGAACATACCCAAGGACCAAGCCGCGCGATTCGATGGGCGATTGTCCGGGGGGTTTACTCAGCCCTATGACTCTTGACGATGCTCGATCGATGCCTTCAACCGCTGATTCCGGCAGCTCGCCGTCGAGGATGGTCTTAAGAGTCGGCCAGATCTTATCCTCATCGCGCGGTCCGGAGTACCAAAACCCCGTCCTGGCTTCCGCCTCGACAAGCGCTCCAGGATCCGATATCTCGGCTATCAGTCCCTTCTTCTTTTCATAGAGCGAGCGGGCTTGAAACACCAGTTCGTCCGGTGCATAGCTCAGCGCGTTCTGCGCACCCTCCAAGGTGAAACCACCAGCCACCAGGCCGGCAATTGTGTCCGCCATTTTCGCGACTTCCGCGTCGGAAAAGCCGTTGTCCGCCATCACTGCCCCCATGTTCCATGCCATTCATGGCCAATCTCAAATAAACACCTATTTCAGATGCTAGCTTCATCCCACGACAATTCTTGTCCGTCGCGCTTTCCATGACCTCGGAGGCGTGTCTGAATGGCTAGAGGCACCCCGACGGCGGGTGGCTCAGTTGAGTGTCGGACCCGCCCCGTAAGCTGGGGGCATGGCAAGCAATTGGGACAGCCTGGACCAGGCTCAGCGCGACGCAGTGGATGCGAATGTGGCGCTCTATGAGCGTGTTCGCCCCGCCCTGAAGCGGGTCACGCGCGATGTGCTGCTCACTTTGCGTGACATGTTGAACGACGCAGAGGTCACCCCTTTGTTTGTCACGGGACGGACCAAAACGGTCGAGTCGTTCCGCGAAAAGATTTCCCGTACGGATGATCCCTTGGAGCCGGGTGGGCCGCGTGTGCTCAAGTTTCCGGACCCGTTCCGCACCTTGAACGACATGGTGGGCATCCGCGTCATCACCAAGCTACCCGCGGAAAACGCAGCGGTGGCCAACATCATCAAGCGCCAGCGGCAACTCTTCGACTGCCGTGGCGACCGCGAGAAGGACATTGGTTCCATTGAGTCAGGAACCTATGGATATTCCAGCCGGCACCTCATTCTGCGCACCATCCAGAACGAGGCCGTGAAGGAATACCAGCACGTCTTCAACCCGGAGATGCCTGCCAATGGCAGCTATTTCTTCGAGTGCCAGATTCGTACCGTGTTTGCGCACGCCTGGAGCGAGATCGAGCACGATATTCGTTTTAAGGCGGAAGACCCGCGGGCCTGGACGCCGCATTTCGACCGCCAGTTCACGGCCACCGCGGCCATGTTGGAAACCGTGGAGAGCGCCTTCGCCGATCTTCACGAACGCTACGAGGAAGTCCGCGGCTACTGGGATCTCGAGGGCGATGGCGGCATGCCGTTGACACCCAACCGTGTCCGGGACGTCTGGCGTACGCTTCTGCCGCACGTTGACCGTAAAGTTGATGACGACTGGGGATGGGCTGCCGAACTGCTCGCCGCCCACGGACTCACCAAGACCGTGGAGCTTGCGGGTCTGCTGAGCGCCAACCGCATCACCGAGGTCCGCAAGGCCTTGGACCACCGCTACTCCCCCGGTCCGGACCGCCTCTTGGATGACCTCCTGCTGTGGCAGTACGGAACCGAACACATTGATCTCACCGCTGAGGCGCCCGACGTCGTCCCGCACCCGCGGCGCGACAGCCTCCAGCGGCGCCTTAAGCAGATTGAGCGCTACCGACAGACTGCGCCCTAGGACAACTGCACCTGTAAGGACCCATGACTCCCGAGCAACTCATGTCACTACGGGCGACCTTCCGCTCGCCCCGCCGCCTGCTGACCGAATCCCTTGCGGGACTCGTGGTGGCTTTGGCTTTGATCCCCGAGGCGATCGCGTTCTCGGTGATCGCCGGGGTGGATCCGCGCATCGGCCTCTTCGCGTCCTTCACCATGGGCGTGGTCACTGCCATTGTGGGCGGGCGGCCGGCCATGATTTCCGCGGCCACCGGTGCCGTGGCCTTGGTAATCGCACCGGTGATGAAAGAACACGGGCTGGATTATCTGATTGCCACGATCATCCTGGCGGGTGTTTTCCAGATCGTCCTGGCAGTCCTGGGCGTCACCAAGCTGATGCGTTTCATCCCGAGGTCCGTCATGATCGGCTTCGTGAACGCCTTGGCCATCCTGGTATTTATGTCCCAGATGCCCGAGCTCTTCAACGTGCCGTGGATGGTCTATCCGATTGTCATTGTGGGCTTGGTGATCGTGTTCGGGCTGCCCCGCATCACCACGGCCATTCCTGCACCGTTGGTGGCAATCGTGGCCATCACCCTGGTTACCGTGCTCGGAAATATCGATGTTCCGACAGTCAGCGACAAGGGAGAACTCCCCGACAGCCTGCCCGGATTCTTCCTGCCGAACGTTCCCCTGAACCTGGAGACGTTCCAGATCATTGCGCCCTTCGCCCTGTCCATGGCGCTGGTGGGCCTGCTCGAGTCGCTGATGACAGCCAAGCTGGTGGACGACATCACGGACACACGTTCCAACAAGACGCGCGTTTCCTGGGGCCAGGGTGCCGCGAACATTGTCACGGGCTTCCTTGGTGGTCTGGGTGGTTGCGCAGTAATCGGCCAAACCATGATCAACGTCAAGGGCTCAGGGGCTCGCAGCCGGCTCTCCACGTTCCTGGCCGGCGTGTTCCTGCTGGTGCTGGTGGTGGTCCTGGGCGATGTTGTGGGCCAGATCCCCATGGCCGCTCTCGTGGCCGTGATGATCTTCGTATCGCTGATCACCTTCGACTGGCACTCAGTCCGCATCTCAACGCTCAAGCGCCTGCCGAAGTCCGAGACCGCGGTCATGCTCATCACTGTTGCCGCCGTGGTGGCGACGCACAACCTCGCGGTGGGCGTCGGCGTCGGCGTCTTGACCGCCATGGTGCTGTTTGCTCGCCGGGTGGCCCACTTCGCAACTGTGGAGCGGACGGAACTCGAGCTCAACGGCGAAGTTGTCGCGACGTACACAGTGGACGGTGAACTGTTCTTTGCTTCATCGAATGACCTGTACACCCAGTTCGATTACGCGAAAGATTCCTCAGAAAGCATAGATCGAGTGATCATCGATCTGCATGGCTCGCACATCTGGGATGCCTCCACGGTGGCAGTGCTGGATTCCGTGACCGAGAAGTACCGGAATCACGGCCGTGAGGTGGAGTTCATAGGACTCAACGAGGCCAGTATTCGTATGCGCGAACGGCTAGCCGGCAAGCTCAACTCCTAACCCAAGTAGGTCGCAGTTAAGGCCGTTTTGAGCGCTCAAAACGGCCTTAACTGCGACCTACTTGGGTACAAACAGCGGTCATCTGACATATACGCTCCCCTGCAAGTAAAGAATTAGTGGCGGCCACCGTGCGGGTGTGAGCATGGATGAATGCTTGAGGCAACCAATTCACCAGCGAAAACCCAAGAACCCACTGCGCCCGTCAATGCAGCGCTTGCAGCTGAAGCCAAGATTGCGCGTATCGCGGTCACAGTGTTCCCGCTGTTGGTGGTGGTTGCAGGCATCCTGGGGTTCCTCATCCCGGACCTCTTCAAACCGATGGGCGTCGCGGTTCCCTACCTGCTTGGCGTCATTATGTTCTGTATGGGCCTCACGCTGACCCCGCCGGACTTCGCTTCGGTGGCCCGGCGTCCGTGGGCTGTGGCCCTCGGCATCGTGGCGCATTATGTGATCATGCCCGGCGCTGGATGGCTCATTGCCGTGCTCCTGCAGTTGCCTCCCGAGCTGGCCGTTGGCCTGATTCTGGTCGGCTGCGCGCCCTCCGGCACCGCTTCGAACGTCATGGCATTCCTGGCCAAGGGCGACGTTGCTCTGTCTGTAGCTGTTGCCTCGGTCTCCACATTGATCGCGCCGATCGTGACCCCAGCGCTGACTCTCTTCCTGGCCGGGTCCTTCCTGCACATCGATGCCGGCGCCATGGTGTTGGACATCGTGAAGACTGTCCTGCTGCCGGTGATCGCGGGGCTTGTGGCCCGGCTCTTTCTTTCGAAGCTCGTCGCAAAGGTACTCCCGGCACTTCCGTGGGCGTCCGCCGTCGTGATTTCACTGATCGTGGCGATCGTCGTGGCCGGTAGCGCCAGCAAGATCGTTGCCGCAGGCGCGATCGTGTTCCTGGCGGTAGTCCTCCACAACGGTTTCGGACTGGGCCTCGGGTACTTGGCAGGCAAGCTCGGCCGTCTGGACGACAAAGCACGCCGCGCCTTGGCGTTCGAGGTGGGAATGCAAAACTCCGGCCTGGCCGCGACGTTGGCCACCGCACACTTCAGCCCCCTGGCAGCGCTGCCGTCGGCCGTGTTCTCGCTGTGGCACAACATCTCGGGTGCGATCGTGGCCGCTTGGCTGGCACGGCGTCCCCTGAAGGACTAGCTAGCCCTCCGTCGTGCCGCGGCGGTGCAACTTCCACGGTGACGCAACCCGGATGCCCTCGGCCGGTGTGGTTCCCGCCAACCGGTCCAGCAACATCCGGACAACCTGCTCGAAGATCGGGTCCGGCCCTACGGTAGTCAGCGGCGGATCGTAGTCCTGGCCCTCGGTGGAATTCCCGACGCCGACGATCTGGACGTCCTCGGGAACGCGGAGGCCAAGGCGGTAGGCGGCACGGATCGTCTGCAGCGCTTCCATGTCGTCGGTGCAGAGGATGGCCGTGGGTCGGTCCGGGAGTTGGAGCAATTCCAGGGCGGACTGATAGGCAGTGGCCGGGCGGTGATGTGAGGTCCTGACCAAGGACGCGTCCAAGGGAATGCCCGCCTTCTCCAGCCCGGCTGCGTAGGCGGCAAAGCGGCTCTTGGGTCGCCCAGCCGGGTCAGCTCTCCGGATGCAGGCAATTCTGCGGTGCGACGCCGTGAGGAATTCCATGCAGTCCGCGAGCCCGGAATCGGTCTCGGGGGCAAGGACATCGAACCCAGCAGGCTTCATGGTGCCTGAGATGACTACTTGGGCAACGCCGCGGCGGGCCAATTCAGTGACTGCTTCGTCCTCGGACCTTGCTTCAGGGAAGTAGCCAATGATGACGCCGTCGGCGCCCCCGGACATCATGAACTTCCGCCAGTCGTCGCCCAGCAGGATCACCGGTTGATAACCGTGCTGCGGCAGGATGTCGGCAGCGGCAGTGGCGAGTGCGCGATCCCAAGGCCATTCAAGGTTTCCGATTGCCACGGCAACCACGTCCGTTTTGCCGCGTCGCATTCCCCGCGCGGCTTGATTGGGCACGTAACCCAGTTCCTTGACCGCTGCCAGAACCCGGTCCTGCGTGGGCTGGCTGATCCGGGTGGTGCCGCCATGACGGCCGGAAAGCACATAGGAGACAGTGGTCAGTGATACGTCCGCCGCCATCGCAACATCCCGGATGGTGGGTTTGGATCCCTTACTCACGTTGCGACTCCTGGTAGACAGCGGATTTCTTGAACTCTATCCGCAACCGCGGTGGACTCCCCTTGACGCAATTAGTTGTGAACGTTAACAATTGCGGGAGTCTACAAATACAAGTGGGAGATCATTCAATGAAGAACTGGGCAGGAAATCTTGAGTATTCGTCTGCGGACGTCCAGCGGCCCACCACTGTGGACCAGCTGCGCGAGCTTGTAGCCCAGGCGACACGGATCAAGGCCCTGGGTTCCCGGCACTCCTTCAACACGGTGGCCGACACCGACGGTACCCACCTCCTGCTCGATGCCCTCCCCCAGGAAGTTGTGTTGGACGCCGCGAAGGGCACCGTCAAAGTCAGCGGTGGCATCAGCTACGGAGCCCTCGGCCGCGCGCTTGAGGAACAGGGCTACGCCATCCACAACCTCGCCTCCCTCCCACACATCTCCGTCGCGGGTGCCATCCAAACCGGCACGCACGGCAGTGGAGTCAACAACCCGTCCCTGGCTGCCGCCGTCGTTAGTGTTGACCTGGTGCGCGCCTCCGGCGAGCTGGTCACCCTCACGGCGGACGACGACGAATTTCTCGCCAGCGTGGTGGGAATGGGCGCACTTGGCATTGTCACAGGGCTGGAGCTCGCTGTCCGGCCGAGCTATGAGGTACGACAGCGCGTGCTCACCAACTTGTCCTGGGAGGGCGCACTGGCGAACTTCCAGGCCATCGCTTCGAGTGCTTACAGTGTCAGCTTCTTCACCGATTACACCGGCGACACCATTCCCCAGGTTTGGCTCAAGGCACTGGACACGGAAGCTCCGCTGCCTGACCTTTTTGGGGCAACCGCTGCAACGGCTGCCATGCATCCCTTGCCGGACATGTCCGCGGAGAACTGCACCGAGCAGCTGGATGTGGCCGGCAAGTGGCTTGACCGTTTGCCGCACTTCCGCCACGAATTCACGCCCAGCAACGGCGAGGAGCTGCAAAGCGAGTTCCTCTTGCCGCTGGAACAGGCGCCGGCCGCGCTGCAGGCTGTCCGGGGACTGGCCGACAAGCTCGCACCTCTCCTGTTCGTCTCCGAAATCCGCACCGTGGCCGCTGATGAGTTCTGGATTAGCCCCTTCTACCAGCAGCAAAGCGTGGCACTCCACTTCACGTGGAAGCCGCTGCAGGCCGAGGTAGAAGCGGTGCTCCCGGAGCTCGAGGAGGCCCTCCGTCCGTTCGGTGCGCGCCCGCACTGGGGCAAACTGTTCACGCCCAGTCAGTACGACTTCGCTTTTCTCTATCCGCGGTTCGAGGATTTCCGAGCTTTGGTTCAGGCCAATGACCCAAATGGGAAGTTCCGCAATGAGCTGCTGGACAGCGTGCTGGGAATCTCCGCGGCGACGCACGCCTAGCGCTACTCGATGTGAGCCAGCACGGCGCCGGCAGTGACAACACCGCCGGGCTCTGACAACACCTCGGTGAGAGTGCCTGAACGGTGTGCCGAGACCTGGGTCTCCATCTTCATGGCCTCCAGTACCACCAAAGGATCCCCGGCTGCTACGTCAGTGCCGGGTTCCACCAGCCACTTCACTACGGTCCCGGCCATGCTGGAGACGAGGGCGGATTCTGCGGGAGAGTCGCCGGTGCCTGAGCCGGAACCCGGCGCATCGGTCGGAGTCGTAAAAGCAGGAATGCCCTGCCCCGAACGCGCCCAGCCGTCCAGGAGGTCCGCGGGAAGTCCCACGGCGAGCCGCTTGCCGTCCACGTCAACGGTGATGGTGCGTCGCTCCCCTTCCGGGGCGACCACGTTGTATTCGGGGTCCACAGGGATCTGGTCTGCGAAGTCCGTCTCGATCCACCGGGTGTGAACCCGCATTCCGGCAACGGAGGTGAAATCTTCGGACTCGAGGACCGCGCGGTGGAACGGCAGGACCGTCGCGAGCCCCCTGATATTGATTTCGGCCAGGGCACGCCGCGAGCGGCGAAGGGCCTGCTGCCGGTCAGCGCCAGTGACGATCAGCTTGGCCAACAAAGAATCGAATTGCGGCGCGACAAACGAGCCCGAACGAACTCCGGTGTCTACGCGGATTCCCGGGCCTGTTGGCACCTCAAAGAGTTCCACTGTCCCCGGGGAGGGCAGGAAGCCGCGGCCCACGTCCTCGGCATTGATGCGGAACTCGAAGGAGTGTCCTCGGGCGACGGGATCTTCCGTAATGCTCAGTGGCAAGCCTGCAGCAATTCGGAACTGCTCTTGGACGAGGTCGATCCCTGCAGTTTCCTCAGTGATGGGGTGCTCGACCTGAAGGCGGGTGTTGACCTCAAGGAAGGCCACGGCTCCGTCAGCGGAGACCAGGAACTCCACGGTTCCGGCACCGTAATAGCCGGCTTCACGCACGATTGCTTTCGCACCGTCGTAAATTTGCTGGCGTTGCGTGTCACTGAGGAAGGGTGCGGGAGCCTCTTCCACGAGCTTCTGGTGGCGACGTTGGAGGGAGCAGTCGCGGGTGCCGACCACAACAACGTTGCCGAGCTTGTCCGCGATGATCTGAGCTTCCACATGCCGAGGCCGGTCAAGGTACTGCTCCACGAAGCACTCGCCACGACCAAAGGCAGCCACTGCTTCCCGGACTGCAGAATCGAAGGCCTCTTCCACTTCGGCGAGCTCCCGAACCACCTTCAAACCACGGCCGCCGCCGCCGAAAGCAGCCTTGATGGCAAGTGGAAGTCCATGTTCCTCCGCGAAGGCCCGGGCTTCCGCAGCCGAGGACACTGGTCCGTCGCTGCCGGCAACCAACGGAGCACCTGCGCGGACAGCGATTTCGCGGGCCGTGATCTTGTTACCCAACTGGCGGATCGATTCCGGTGAGGGACCGATCCACTCAAGTCCGGCGTCGAGCACTGCTTGTGCAAAGTCCGCGTTCTCGGAAAGGAAACCGTACCCGGGGTGGACGGCGTCTGCGCCGGACTCCGCGGCAACGGCAAGCAGCTTCGCGATGTTCAAATAGGTGTCAGCCGGCGAATTTCCGCCCAGGCTGAAGGCTTCGTCGGCAGCACCAACGTGCATGGCATCGGCATCGATGTCTGCGTAAACGGCGACTGAGAGGATGCCGGCGTCGTCACAGGCTCGGGCGACGCGGACAGCGATTTCGCCGCGGTTCGCGATCAGGACCTTGCGCATCAAATACTCACTTCTCTGGGGTCTTCGTAAAAGGCGTGATGAACTCTGGGGAATCCGGGACGAGCCGGAAGCGGATCTTTCCGCCAATGGGGACCTGCGCGGCGAGATCAAGGTGCTCGTCGCGCACCACGCCGATCACTGGGTATCCGCCGGTGATGGGGTGGTCCGCCAGGAAGAGCACGGGGAGTCCCGCGGGTGGGATCTGGAGAGCTCCCGCCATGGTGCCCTCGCTGGGAAGCTCACCCTGGCGGGTTCGCTTCAGCGGCGTGCCATGCAGTCGCATGCCCACACGGTTGGACTGCGGAGTGACCAGCCATTCCTGGTTGCAGAGGGAATCCAGGGCTTCCTGGTCGAACCAGTCGGCACGCGGCCCGGGAACGACGTCCAGCACAGTGACTCCGTCCCCCGGGAATTCAGGTTGCAACTCAGGACTGCCAACAGCCGTGGATGCCGTAGCGCCGCCCACGGCCAGGACCTGACTGGCGACCACGGGTGCCGGCCCGATGCCGGACATCGTGTCCGCCGAGCGACTGCCCAGCACCTCAGGAACGTCCACGCCGCCGCGGATCGCCACATAATTCCGGAATCCCGACTCCGGAGCGCCCAAGGTGAGTACTTCGCCGTCGAGCAATGCGAAGGGTGCGGCCATCGGGGCGGATCGCTTCGCACCCGGCTGGACGTCGTCGTCGGCCCCGTCACCGGGCTCAAACCACGACGGCGACTCGATAGTCAGCGTGGTCGGCGCACCTGTCACAGCAATCACCTGGTCGCCAACAGCTTCCACCGTGAGCCCGCCACTTACGGATTCGATTGCTGCGGCAGACGAAGCGTTACCGACAAGCCGGTTGGCCCGCCGCAACGATGCCCTGTCCAGCGCACCGGCAGCGGACACCCCCAGTGGACCGTAGCCTCGGCGCCCGAGATCTTGGATCAGGCTCTGCGCACCCGGATTGAGAATCCGAAGACCGGACTCAACGTGATGCTCCTTTTCGGGTTCACGCGCCGGGGCGTCACCGCTCGATGGTGCTTTAGCTGTGACCACTTCGCGGACGGCCCGGTACTGCACGCGATCGCCAGGACGAACCAATGCAGGTTGGGAACGGTCCAGATCCCACATCCGGGCCCCTGTCCGGCCGATCAGCTGCCAACCTCCCGGAGAACGGCGTGGGTAGACGGCGGAGTATTGTCCACCGAGAGCCACGGATCCGGCGGGCACCGCCGTGCGCGGTGAAGAGCGGCGGGGAACCGTGAGGGCCTCATTTTCACCCACCATGTAGCCAAAACCGGGTGCGAAGCCAGCAAAGGCCACTGTCCAGATTTGTCCCGTGTGCGCGGCTATGACGCCGTCCACGCTCAGCCCGGTGAGCTCCGCAACATCGGCGAGGTCGTCGCCGTCGTACACGGTATCGATGACCACAAGACCAGAGTCGCTGGCGATCAGCGGAGCAAGCTCCAACTCCAGGAGCCGCGCGCCAATGGCACGGGTTGCAGCCGCCGACTCGCCGACCACCATGACAGTTTCCGCGGCGGCCAGAACGTCCACTTGGCCGGGAAGCGGGGACTTGTAGAGCATGTCCTGAAGGGCAAGGACATCCTGCAGGCTGTTCAGTTCGGCCAGGACGGCACGGGTGCCGACGGGCCTGACAGAGCGAACCCTTTTCGCGGTGGCGGTTTGCATCACGGTTTCCATCTTTCGCTACGCCGCCGGCTGAGCGTGCGTCCCCTGCACCAAACGGACATCTTCTTCCGGCTTGGGGTCACGGCCGAGGAGCATGCCCACGATCGTGACAACAGCTGCGACGAGGATGTATACGGCGATCAGGTACCAGCCGCCGCCAGCGGCACCGTAGAGCGCTGTGAAGATGATGGGAGCAACGGCTCCACCGATCACACCAGCCAGGGTGTATGCCAAGGAACTGCCGGCGTAGCGAAGGCGGGCCGGGAACTGCTCGGTGATGAATGCGGCCTGCGGGCCATACATGAAGGCGTGGAGTGCCAGGCCAATGACGGTACCGATGGTCAGCATGGCTACGGACTTGCCCTGAATCATCAGGAAGAACAGCGGGATATAGGCGGCGGTAGCTGCTGCCGCGATGCCGTAGACCCAGCGACGGTTGAAGCGGTCCGTCAGTGCACCTGCCGCCGGGATCAGGAACAGCTGGAAAGCCGAGCCGATCAGGATGGCGGACAGCACGTTGCCGGTGGTCATGCCCAGTTCTTTGGTGGCATAAACAGCGACGAACACCGTGAACAGGGCGTAAAGGATATCCGGGCAAACACGTGAGAGCGCTGCTGCCACCAAGGCCTTGGGCTGGGTGGTGAAGACTTCCTTGATGGGAGCCTTGGGACGATCTCCGTGGGCCTGGATGGCCTTGAAGACCGGCGTTTCCTCAAGCTTGAGTCGGATGATCAAGCCGAAGACCACCAAGAGTGCAGAGGCCAGGAAGGCTACGCGCCAGCCCCAGGAGAGGAAGGCCTCTTCGCTGAGGGAAGCGGCAAGAATGGCAAGAACGCCGTTGGCCATGAGGTTGCCGGCGGGCGGGCCGATCTGGGCCGCGGAGGACCAGAATCCGCGCTTGTTGGGGTCACCGAATTCGCTGGAAAGCAGCACTGCGCCGCCCCATTCGCCGCCAACGCCAATGCCCTGCGCCAAACGCAGCAGCACAAGGATGGTGGGTGCTGCGACTCCAATCACTGAGTAGTCAGGCAGTGCACCGATGAGGACCGTAGCCACGCCGATCAGGACGAGGGTGAAGACCAGAACGTATTTACGGCCGATCTTGTCGCCCAGGCGGCCGAAGATGACGCCACCAATCGGTCGGGCCAGGTATCCAACCGCGAAGGCCGAGAAGGACAGCAGCAACGCGACGAATTCGTCATTGCCCGGGAAGAAGATCTTGGGGAACACGAGGGCCGAGGCCACCGAGTAAATAGCGAAGTCGTAGTACTCAAGCGACGTGCCGGTGAGGCTGGCGACGTACGCCTTGATGGCACCGGGCGGCGGCTTCCTTGTCGCTGCCTTGGGTGCATTGTTGGTGCTGGTCATGATGTCCTCCGGGGGGATGAGGGATGGTGCGGGGAGCCCATGTGGGCTAGAGGAACGAGCCGACTCCGACGCCGGCATCGCTCAGAGCAGACTTCACAGCGGTGGCCATCGCGACGGCACCGGGTGAGTCACCATGCACGCAGATACTCTCTGCGCGGATTTTTAGGAGGGAACCGTCGATGGTTCTGACGGCTTGTTCAGTGGCCATTCGCAGGACGTGCTCTGCTACTTCGGCTGGATCGTGCAACACGGCCCCGGTTTGGGAGCGCGAGACGAGCGTTCCGTCCGGGTTGTAAGCGCGGTCCGCGAATGCTTCGGAAACGCCCCGAAGGCCTGCTTCCTCCGCGAGGCGCAGGACTTCGGAACCGGGAAGGCCAAGAATCGGAAGGTTGGGGTCAACCGATTTCACGGCCTCCACCACAGCGCGGGCCTGGGCAGTGTGCTTGACGATCGCGTTGTAAAGGCCGCCATGCGGTTTCACGTACTGAACGCTGGCTCCCGTGGTGGCCGCCAACGCCTGCAGCGCGCCAATCTGATAAACCACGTCATCAGCCAGTTCCATGGGGTCGATGTCCATGAAGCGGCGGCCGAATCCAGCGAGGTCGCGGTAGCCGACATGGGCGCCAATAACGACGCCGGCCTTGGCCGCCTTTTCGCAGGTGCTGCGGATGACGCTGGGGTCGCCAGCATGGAATCCGCACGCAACGTTGGCACTGGAGACGGACTCGAACATGGCTTCGTCATCGCCGAGTGTCCAGCGCCCGAAGGACTCGCCGACGTCGCTGTTCAAATCGATGATTGCCATGATGTGATCCCTGCCTCGTGATGTGCGTTACATCCAGCATGCACCATTTCGCCGGATTGTTCAACGATCCAGCGATCCTGCTTTTCGGCAATCGTGTATTTTTGGTGTCATGGCCAGTGCAGATCACGGAAGAAACGAACATGTTGGCCTTGATAGCGCGCGGGCCCGGGTACGGATGAAAGTTCCGTCCGTTGCCGAGAGGGTCGCCGAAGAACTGCGCTACCAGCTGGCTGAAGGTTTCCTTGTCCCGGGCGCCAAGCTGACGGAAGCCACCATTGCTGAGGACCTGGGCGTCTCCCGGAACACGGTCCGCGAAGCATTCGCCGAACTGGCCGGGGAGCGGTTACTTCTCCGCCAGCCCAATAAGGGCGTTTTTGTAGCCACCCTCGAAGCAGGCGACATCCACGACGTTTACACGGTTCGCCGCGCCATAGAGGTCAGTTCTATCCGAGCGGGTGGGTCCCCGGAGCGCATTGCCGCCGTCAGGGCCGCCGTCGAAGAAGGTAAGCGCGCGGCTGCAGCCAACGACAACGAGGGCCTGGGCAGCGCCAACCAGCATTTCCACGGGGCCATCGTCGCCTTGGCCGAGAGCAACCGGTTGAACACGATCATGGCGCAGATCCTGGCCGAAATGCGCCTCTACTTCCACAAGGCCACCATGAACGCCCACTTCTACAGCGATTGGCTGAAGGAAAATGAGCAGATCTGCTCAGCATTGGAAGCGGGCGAGCTGGAGCGTGCCGGGGACCTTCTCCTGGCCTACCTCAACCGTTCAGAGCAGCAACAAAGCGCCATCCACGGCGAGTAGTCAGCGTTTGCCCTTCTTGCGTGAACCCTTGCCGCGACCTTTGTCCGGGTTCGGGGCGTAGCGCTGCGCAACCGCGGGCTTCTTGGGGCCACCGCCACGACGATCAGGCTTGGGCTCCTTCTTGGGCTTTTCCTGCTGAGCCGAGGGTTGGCGCGAACTCTGGGCTGTCCGCCCGCGCACTATTCCTATGAACTCTTCGATCACCGGGCTGTCGGTTCCAACCAGCCAGGCCAGGCCGATCTGCGTCCCCGGAGCCCCTGTCAGACGACGCATGACCGTGTCCTTGACGTTCAGGTGCCGCGCAACGGACATCGGCAGGATCGCCAACCCGGCGCCGGATGCGACCACTTGGAGGGCCATGTCCGGCCCGCCCATTTCGTCAATATCCAGGAAGTTCTCCTCGGCGAGGTCGTCCAGTGCAACTTCCTCAAACACCGAAATCTCGTGTCCTTTGGGAGCGACCACCACGGGCTGCTCTTCATACAAAGGGATAACGTTCAGGCCTTCGCGGTCCACGGGCAACCGAACGAAGCTAAGGTCAGCGGAACCGTCACGCAACACCGAAACCTGAGCGGCGTCGTCGGACATGAATGAGTGCAACGGAAAGTTGGGCATCCGTTCTTCCCACCGCCGGATCCATTTCCCAGGAGTCACACCGGCAACATAGGCGAAGCGGAGGCCGGCAAGGGGTTCGGTTGTTTCGGCGGAATCTTCAGCGTCTGGCACACACTCACAGTACCGGCCAGATACCCTTGAAGCATGACGTCCTCGAACTCCCAGTCCATGAAGCCGGCAACAGTTGCCAAGAAACTCGGCATCTACCTGCCCGCAACACCCCAGGAGTTCCAGGATTCGTCCATCTCCCGCGAGGAATTCGCCGAACTTCAGGCCAACCCGCCGGAGTGGCTCGCCGAACTGCGCCGCAACGGCCCCCACCCGCGCCCGGTAGTCGCGCACAAGCTCAACATCTCCATCAGCGGCCTCGCCCGCGGCGGCGTAGAGGATGCGCTCACGACGGCGGAAATCACCGAGCTGCTGCAGGCACCGCCGCAGTGGCTGGTCACCGAACGCGCCACACACGCTGCTGTCCGCTCCGAAGCGCAGCGCGTCAAGGACGAAGCTGCCAAGAAGGCCGCCACCAAGGAAGCAAGGGACAACGCTGCCGCAAAGCGTGATGCTCCGAAGACCTCCAAGCGCGATCACGCGTAGTTTTCACGAGCTGTGGCCGGGACCTGCGTCCCGGCCACAGTTGTTTAAGGCCGGGTGCCTAAGCCGGGCTAGTCCTGGTGCAGCTGGATGAAGTTGCCACAGCCGTCGTCGAAGACTGCGCTGACGCCTGAAGGATCCTCGGAGGGTTCACCTTGGAACGTCACACCCGCGGCAAGCAAACGCTCGTACTCGGCCTGGACATCGGGTACGCCGAAGGTGATCGCGGCCAGGCCGGACTCGTGCAGGGCGTTCATGTAATTCGAGGCGATGGGGTTATCGCTGGGCTCCAGCAGCAGCCCTGGCGAATTGCTGTTGTCCGCGCCGGGATCCTTGATGATGAAAAGGTTGTACTCGGGCATGGCCATCAAGGTCTCGAAGCCGAGCGTCTCCGTGTAGAAGACGTGGGCTGCTGCGGGGTCCTTGACGTGGATGCTGCACATTTTCAGTCTCATGCTGCCAAGGCTACGCCCGGGGGTCCGACATCGAAGCACCTCGGGACGACGGCCACGGACAAGCCCGCGACCGTCGTCGAGACATGGTGCACCCCCTCACTGAGGACGGGCGCGATCGCGGTCAGAGTGCTTGCAGCCCGCGAAGGGGCATACTCTTGAGGCGTGAGCATCAAGGAGTAAGCCCTTGAATCGCACCAAAGAGCGCATCGCGCTGAACAAAGACCCGATTGCAGTCGGGTCTTTTGTTTGTTAACAATGCGGCAGGCTCTTGCCCACTGGCACAGAGTCTACCGAGAGTTGGCTATCCGTTTTTCAAGGCACTCCCATTGCCCCTCGCGCCCAAGCAGACACTGCCGCATACTGAATTCAAAGCAGCGAATTCGCCTGGAGGTGGTCCGATGCCCGCCATGATGCTCCTGTGGGGTGTAGCTCTGGTTCTTGCAACCGCAGCAACCACGTATGTCCTGCACAGGAAACTGACACACGGCCGCGGCCAGGAGCCGGACGGGCTCTTTTGGGACGTGTTCGGCGGGCTCGTTGTCGTAGCGCCCGCCATTCTGGTCCCTGCCGTGCAATGGGCACCGGCCGGGCTCATCATGGTTTTGGTCGGCATCGCCACTGCGGCAGGAACGCTGTTAAGCATCCGCAAAGTGGAGCGCATCCACGCAGCTGAGCCCCGCCGTCGTGCTGGTTTCCCGGACGACGCAGCCCGCCACGAAAGGATCCTGGAGCAGTGGCGCCAGTACGAGCTCGATCCTGCGCGGACCATCGATTTTCCGGCCATGACCGACGTCAGGACTGCCGAAACAGCGGCTCTTACGCGGGCCATGCGCGAGGCGGATTACTGCAAGGTGACAGCAGGAACTGACTACCGTGCCGCCGTCGAGCGACTCGCGGAAGCCCTCACGGCAGCCGAACGGGCAGCGGGCGTCCCAACGGCCGCCCTCCCTGCGCCCAGATGACACTTAATGACCATCCCAGCGAGCAACATTGGTATTAAATGCCACCTCGGCGGGAGGTCGGGAGAAAACTACAGAACCTTGCCCTTGAAAAACTCAGGACGCAGGCGATACATCACCAACATGACCACCACGCCGAGCAGGATCACGCCCATTCCCAGCACGAACACCAGGCCCACACCGCCAACGGACGAGCCCGAGCCATACTCCGGGTCCATCGAGTCCATGGCGGTCTTCACGAACATGACCAGCAGGATCACGCCGCCCAACAAAGGTGCCAGGAACTTGAAGAAGAACGGACGGACGCCACTAAACGCTGATGCCCGGAAGAACCAGACGCAGGCCAGGGCGGTGATGCCGTAGTAGAAGCAGATCATCATTCCCAAGGCGGTGATGGTGTCCCACAGCGCGTTCTCCGACACGGTCCGGGTGATCACGTAGAAACCGGCGGCAGCGATCGCAGCCGCGATGGTCGCGAAGCTGGGCGACTTGTAGGTGGGGCTAATACGGCCAAAGCGCGGCGAGATGGCGCGGTAGTGACCCATGGCCAGCATGGTGCGCGCCGGTGAAACGAACGTCGACTGCAGGGACGCCGCCGAGCTGCTCAGGATGGCGAGCGACATGAGGATGGCGAACGGACCCATCACGGGACCGGCAAGCACGGCGAAGATACTGGACTGGTTCTCCGGGTTGCCGGCACCCAATCCGGTCTCCCCCACGCCCGCGAAGGAGAGCGTAGCCAGTGCAATGGTCATGTAGATGATCACGATGACCAGCACAGTGATGGTCGCTGCCCGGCCCGGGGTCTTCTCGGGATTCTTCGTCTCCTCGTTCATTGTGAGGGTGACGTCCCACCCCCAGTAAATGAAGATCGAGAGTGACACACCCGCGGCGAACGAGGAGAAGGAGTCCACGGCAAACGGGTTGAACCAGTCGGGCGAAATTGCGGTCGCGTCGAAGGCCGTCCCGTTGGATACGTGCACAAACGCTGAGACGGCGAACCAGCCGAGGACCAGCAGTTGGAAGGCCACCAGCACGTACTGGACGCCTTTGGTGGTCTCCATGCCGCGGTAGGAAATCCAGCACGCCAAGGCAATGAACACCAGCGTGGTGGCGATGTTCAGCGGCAGGATCTTGCTGAGCTCCCCTAGTTCCGGGTTACTGAAAATCTGCGCGAGCATCAGGTAGAAGAAGTCCACGGCGACGGCGGCGAGGTTGGATAGCACGATGATGGTTGCCGCGATCAGCCCCCAGCCACCCATCCAGCCGATCCATGGACCAAAGGCGCGCGTCGCCCACGTAAAGGAGGTGCCGGCGTCGGGCATTGCATTGTTCAGTTCGCGGTACCCGAGCGCTACCAGCAGCATGGGGATGAAGCCCACCAGGAAGATGGCCGGCAGATGGACGCCAACCTCGGACACGGTGGGGCCCAAGGCAGCTGTAAGCGTGTAAGCGGGTGCGATGCAGGAAACACCAATCACGACGGCGCCGATCAGGCCCACCGATCCGGCTTTCAGCCCCTTTTCACTCAGGGATGGTGTTTCTTTCGACTGGACCGTCTTTGGTGCAGTTGACATGGGTTTTGCCTCTCAGGCGATTGCTAGGAGCTTTGTCGCGTGTAGTCGCGGGGGACCACGATCATGGGGACGGGGAGGGCACGCAGGATCCGGTTGGCGGTGCTGCCAAGGAATGTGGCCCGGTGCTGGGCCAGGCGGCTGGAGCCGATCAACAGGATTTCGCCGTCTTCCCAGTCGAGTCGGTCAACGGCTTCTTCGATGGTGCGGCCCTGCGCGACGACGATCTCAGGTTCCGGCGTCTCCACAGCAGAACCTCCGACGGCGGCAAGCCGCTCTGCGGCATGCGTCCAGGCCGCGTCGGCCAACCCAGGCGAGTTACCGCCGTCGAGCGCCAACAGCGAGACGAGCCGCAACGGAAGGCCACGGTCGCGCGCGGACTCGACCGCGACGTCGAGCAGTTCATCAGCGCCCGGACGCGTCCCAAAACCGCAACTCAAACGGGTGATCGGCTCCGTCCGCTGGTAACCGTGGGGGGCCAAAACGACCGGAACCGGCGAAGAATGGAGCAGCGAACCCGCAACGGAGCCGATGGTGAACCGCTTGAACAGGCCACCGTTGGTTGCGCCGATGACCAGGGCCGCGGCGTCCATCTCCACGGCAGCGTCGATCAACGCCTGCGCTTCGGAGTCGCCGCGCCTGATGTGGGCACGGGCGGTGACGTCGGCTGGAACCAGCGCAAGGCCTTCGTCCAACCAGCGCTGCGCCTGCTCGTTGAGGATGTCGTTGTAGCCGGCCTCAGGCGGGTAGACCGCATTGAACGGGGAATCTTGCGGGATCACCAGGACCAGGTCCAGGCTGACATCGTGGTTCCTGGCCAGCGCAACGGCAAGGTGAACGGCGTCGTGCCCCCTCGCGTTGGCGCTATAACCCACTACGTAGCGCATGGTGGTCCCTTTCTCGTCTTAAACAGTGGAGCCGGCAGGCCGGGGATGGTGCTCCCCCAGCCTGCCGGTTTAGTGCTGTATGCCTTAGGCGACAGGCACCGCGGCGAGCCTGTTGGCCTCGACGATGCGGGCGGCCGTTGCCTGGCCCATGCGGACGGCGCCATCCACGTGCTGGTAGCCCTCGGCTGCCAAGTCGGATGAGGACCAGTAAATCGGTCCGACGTTCGCGTGCTGGTCTTTGCCGTAGCGGTGCAGGCCACCGAGGTCGTAGCTGGAGGCGTACGCGCCGCGGGTCCACTCTTCGGAGCCCCAGTCGGACTCGTAGTAGACCTCGGGGGTGAGCGCCTTGTCGCCGAGGAAGCCGGCGATGGACTCGAGGATGGCCTTCTTGCGGTCTTCGGCGCTGAGCTCGAACACGGCGTCAGCCTTTTCGTCGGACACGAAGCCCACCAGGGTGCCGCGGGTGTCGCCGTGGTTGGTGTTGTCGTAGACCTCCTGGACCAGCGCGCCTGCGCTGAAGCCCGTGCCGGATAGCCCTTCTTCGCGCCAGAACGGTGTGTCGTACACGGCGTGGACCTTGATGACCAGGCCCAGCGACTGGTGCTGGTGCATCTGGTGCTGGCGGCGCGGCAGCGGCGGCTCAAACGAGACGCGGGAGTACAGATTCGGCGGCACTGCCATGATCACGAACCGCGCATTGACGGTTGCTTGCTCAGACACGACAGTCACGTTGTTGTCGTCCCACTTGATGGTGCGAACCGGGCTGTTAAGTACGACGTCGTCACCCAGCTCTGCTGCCTGCAGCAGCGAGACCTGCTGCATGCCGCCGATGACGCGCTTGTCCAGGATGAAGTCTTCGTCCGTCAGGTGGCTGAAGGACCCGGCTGAGGCTGCCATGAGAACTGCCTGCAGTGCGGAGAAAGCGTGAGCCGGCTTGGTCAGCATGCCACCGGCGATGAAGAGGCCGATGTTGTTGCAGGCTTCCTCGTCGTTGGAGTTCTGGCGGAGCCAGTGGTGGAAGGAGATGGTGTCCAGCTCGCGTGCCTTGGGGTGTGCCCAGGGCTCGGTGGGACCGATCTCGGCGGCGAGGCCGTCCAAAATGGCAACAAGCTTGTCCATCTCGGCCTTGGTGGTTTCGTTCACGGGGAACGTGTCACCGGTGTACTGGGTGCGCTTGCCGTCTTCGCCGATGTAGACGGATTCACCGTCGCGGTAGCGCGAGTACATTTTCAGGCCGAGCTCGTCCAGCAGTTCCATGAGCACTGTCTGGTCGGGGGAAACCCACTGGCCGCCGATCTCCAGCATGGCGCCGTCGATGGTGTCGGTCCAGGTGCGGCCGCCCACCCGGTCGCGTGCTTCGAGCACGGCAACGCTGAGTCCGGCCTTCTTCAATTCACGTGCCGCCGTCAGCCCTGACGGTCCGGCACCGACGATCACAACGTCGCGGTCAAGATTCTGCATGATGTCCTCTCCGTGGCCGTCCGTGGTGGCTGACCAATAAATGAATGACGTTCATTTAGTTCCATACTAGCGTTGGAGTCGGCCGCTGTGAAGCCCCGGTGGAATAATGCTGGGGACACAGGCAGCAGAAAGGCCTCCGATGCCCGCACCGACTCCCGCTCCTTCCGCCCTCCCGGCCGGCTCTGTGCGCCGCCGCGCCGGTCGACCGACGGCGGCGGTCCTGGACCAAAACGGGATTACGACGGCCGCGCTTGAGTTGATCAGCAGCAAGGGTTACAACGGGCTCACTATGGCCGCCTTGGCACGCTCCCTTGGCGTCGCGCCGTCTGCGCTGTACAACCACGTGGGCTCCAAGGACGACGTATTACTGCTGGTGGAAGACCATTTGGCGGCGATGGTGGATGTCTCCGCTTTTGGCTCGGAACCATGGGATGTGGCAGTGCGTCGTTGGGCATGGTCCTACCGCGACGTATTCTCGGAACATACGCCGCTGATACCCGTGATTGCAGTGCTTCCCGTGGCAAATGCCCCCAAAACCCTGGCGATGTACGAGGCCGTGACTGCGGGCTTCCGCGATGCCGGGTTCCCTGAAGAGAAGATCATCTCGGCGATTGTGGCTTTGGAGGCGTTCGTTTTCGGTGCCGCTTATGACGTCACCGCGCCGGAGGACATCTTCGACGCCGGCAGCCTCGCCGAGCAGGTCCCCAACTTCACCGCCGCCGTGGACCGGCTGGCTGCCGAGGAGCACGCTCGGCCGACCGACGTCGCATTCAACCTGGGACTTGAGGCTCTGATTACGGGGTTCGGGGCGCTGCGGGAAGCCGTTTCTGACTGACGCGGGGGTACTCAGCCGTCCAGAGGGCTGACGCGAATGCTTATGACTGATGGATCCGGGAACTCATAGGCGATGTCGTAGGTGACCGCCAAGCCGGTGGACGTGCCGGGACCCAGGCTGTGATTGAACAGATCGACTGAGCTGCTGGTCTTGTTGACGTTTTGGAGCCAATATTCTGCGTCGTCGGCGTCCAACCCATAACGGGAAACCGCGTCACGAACGTCCTTTTCCAGGTCCTCCCATGTGTCGAACCGATGGTAAAAAGTGACCTCCTTAAAGTCTGAACGCGCGGGGTCCGTTACAAATTTGAGGGTGTCAGAGCTTCCAGTAACGGTTCCTTTGGGACCGGCGATGTCGATCTGAATCTCGCGGTCGTCCTGAGCAAAGATCAGGGGGCCTTTCGCAGCGTCCGCAGGTAGACCCACGGCCTCCTTTTCGAGTTTCCCCTTTGTCATATCCAGCTTCGCTGTCCCCTGTGACGTAATACGTTCGGCCCCATCGGACGTCAGGATGTCGAATTCGACGGCATCCGGTGCGGTCGTTTGATTGCCGGAGACGGCCCCCGAGCAGGCGGCCAGGGCAAGGGATAGCGCGAGAGCACCAATGGCTGCTTTCAGGCTCTTCCGGGCCTTGCCCGGGATAGCTTTCCTATTCAAGGGACGCCTGCCCCACAAATCCTCGTGATAGCCGGCCATTCTTTGTCCTGTTTTTCGTTCTGACACACAGGGAGTCTACGAGCACGGGCGCAGATCGCGCGCAACGTGAACCGCACACTGCGGGTCTTTTAGCGGACGACCCTCTTGTAGTACAAGTTTTAAACTTATATCCTAAGTGGCAGGCAAGGATGCCGTCCCCATTAGGAGAACCATGAGCACCGTAGATCTCATTCGTCACGTCAAGCTATCCACCGCAAGGTTGCCCCTCACTGTGCCCATCAGCGATGCCAAAGTCTTCACCGGCCGCCAAAAGCCCATGACCGAAGTGGTGTTCCTGTTCGCCGAGATCACCACGGAACAGGGCCATAGCGGCCTCGGATTCAGTTACTCCAAGCGCGCAGGCGGCCCGGCACAATATGCCCACGCCAAGGAGGTCGCAGAGGGCATCATCGGCGAGGACCCCAACGACATTGGAAAGATCTACACCAAGCTTCTTTGGGCCGGCGCCTCCGTGGGGCGGTCCGGTGTAGCAACGCAAGCCCTGGCCGCAATAGACATTGCGCTCTACGACCTCAAGGCGAAGCGCGCCGGGCTCCCCCTTGCCAAGCTCCTGGGCTCTTACCGCGACTCGGTCCAGACTTACAACACGTCCGGCGGCTTCCTCAACGCCACCTTGGATGAGGTCAAGGAACGCGCCACTCGGTCCATCGACGAGGGGATTG
The DNA here is from genome assembly GCF_059759005.1 of Paenarthrobacter sp. GQ52. Classification (NCBI taxonomy): domain Bacteria; kingdom Bacillati; phylum Actinomycetota; class Actinomycetes; order Micrococcales; family Micrococcaceae; genus Paenarthrobacter; species Paenarthrobacter sp. GQ52. The sequence continues at coordinate 244,281 of NZ_JCAXEJ010000006.1, read as the reverse complement.
GCGGAATCAAGATCAAGGTCGGCCTGCCGGACTCCAAGGAAGATCTCCGCCGCGTCGCCGGAGTTCGCGAGCACATCGGCTGGGACGTCCCGCTCATGGTGGACGCGAATCAGCAATGGGACCGCGCCACCGCCTTGCGCATGGGCCGCCAACTCGAAGAATTCAATCTCATCTGGATCGAAGAACCACTGGACGCGTATGACTTCGAAGGCCACGCGCACCTTGCACAGGTCTTGGACACACCCATCGCAACCGGTGAAATGCTGGCGTCCGTCGCGGAGCACAAGGGCCTCATCAATGCGAACAGCTGCGACATCATCCAGCCCGATGCTCCCCGCGTTGGCGGCATCACCCAGTTCCTGCGCCTCGCGGCGTTGGCTGATGAAAGAGGGCTGGGCCTCGCCCCGCACTTTGCCATGGAAATCCACCTGCACTTGGCTGCTGCCTACCCGCGTGAGCCTTGGGTGGAGCACTTCGACTGGCTTGACCCGCTGTTCGAGGAGCGGCTGGAAACCAAGAATGGCCGCATGATCGTTCCGGACCGCCCTGGATTGGGTGTTACCTTGAGCGCACAGGCGCGGGCATGGACCACCGAATCAGTGGAATTCGGCGCGTAATCTTGAACCCATGAGCCGAAACCTGACCGCGGATCTCGCCGCCGACCTTCGCAACCGCATCGTCGACGGCGTCATCCAGCCAGGTGAGAAGCTCCCCAGCGAAAACACCCTCATCAGTGAGTTCGGGGTGAGCCGGACCGTTGTCCGTTCCGCCCTCACCCGTTTGCAGGCCGAGGGGCTTGTGGAAACCGAACGTGGGCGGGGCAGCTTCGCGCTGACCCCGCCCGCGGACGGACCCACGCCTGCACCAGGAACGCGGGCCGTTGGCAGCATGGAAGAGCGGCTGCAGATGCTCGACTTCCGGATCGGCGTCGAGACAGAAGCCGCAGCACTTGCCGCCCGGAACCACACAGAACACCAGCTGAAGGCTACGCACGGCGCCTTGGAGCAGTTCGTTGCGAGCTCAGGCCACCCGGCCCATTCAATGAAGGCCGATTTCGAGTTCCACCGGGCAGTCGCGGCGGCCACCGGCAACCCCTTCTATACGGACTGCATCTCCGCCCTGGGCCAAACCATGATCACCATGCCCCGCCCACGCCTCGTTTCAGGCGATGAGCAAGATTCCCGTAGACGCTTCGAGCAAGTGGTCCACGAACACTCCTCTATATATGCAGCCATCGCGGAGGGCGACCCAGTAGCTGCCGCGGCCGCCATGCGCCTGCACCTGAGCAATTCACGACGCCGGTTCACAGGTTCCGCAGGCAACTGACCTTCCGCCCGCCCGGGACCCGCTTGGTCACCCAGTCCCTGGCTTGTTCGAATCCCCCGCCCTACCACGGTGAGCGGAGCGAACAAGGGCGGGAGTCGCGCCCAAGACAGCAAAAGAGCCCCGGTCCTAAGACCGGGGCTCTTTCAATTGCGTGCGCGAGGGGGGATTTGAACCCCCACACCCTTTCGGATACTGGCACCTGAAGCCAGCGCGTCTGCCGTTCCGCCACTCGCGCGCAACTTCTTTTTCCGGAATCTGGCTGGTCTCCCAGCTTCGTTTCCTTCAAAAGCAGCGAGATCAAGCATAACGGACATCCTGAGCAAAACACCAATCGGCCGGGAGGCAGAGCCCCTGTCGAGCCTGGCAGAACCCCAACAACAGCTGAATCGAACGAAAATTTCAATCCCCGCCTCCCGCGCCAACAAGGGCCGGGAACGAACTTTTCCGGGTCGCAAGGCGTTGTGGATTAAGGCCATTCCCAGTCAGTCCCAGTAGTATCGGGAAGTGGAAGGGCCGTCAGGCGCATACTTCGCCGTGTGCGCAGACGGAGGAATGGACGGACTATCGGACCAGGCACAACGGGTGCCGCGGCAAGGAAAGGAGAAGGACATGGGTTTGCTGGACAAAGTCGAGCGCGGCATTGAAAAGGCCGTCCGCAACGTCTTCTCCACGGGGTCGCGGGCACGTGTTGAACCAGTGGAGATTGCAAGCAAGCTGAGGCGCGAGTTGGACAACAAGTCCATCACCATCGCAGCCGGGCGGACGCTCGCTCCCAATGTTTTCGACGTCCTGCTCAGCGATGAAGACTTCGCCCGGGCACAGGAATGGGGAACACCCCTCGCCGAGGAACTATGCGACGTCGTTATCCAGCACGTCCGCAGCCAGGGCTACACGCTCCAAGGCGCTGTCCGTATCTCGTTCCGTCGCAGTGACGAAGAACGCGCAGGACATTTCGAAATAAACTCCCGGACCGAGAAATCGTCCGATGACGCTGCTCCTGCTCCACAAGCTCCACGTGCCCATGTTCCTGCTGCCCCGGCACGGCAACCCACCCGCCTCCAGCCCGTGCTGGACATTGGTGGCCAGCGGTATTCCCTCAACGCCCACTCCGTGGTGCTGGGCCGCTCATCCGAGGCCGACATCCTTGTAGATGACACAGGCGTTTCACGGAAACACCTCGAGGTCCGCACGGAGAACGGCGGCACTTGGGCCGTTGACCTCGGCTCCACTAATGGCAGTTACGTCAACGGGCATAAAGTGAACGGCAGCGTGGAGCTGACAGACGGCTCAACCATCACGATGGGACGTACCAAGATTATTTTCCGCCTACTCCCCCAAGCCCCGGGTGGCCACGCGTGAACGACATCAGCGAACTGACCATCACAGCGCTTCGCTTCGGGTTCCTCCTTTTGTTGTGGGTCCTGATCTTCAGCATTGTGACCACCATGCGCCGCGACTTCCAGATTGGCCGCAAGGCCGTAACTGGTGTTCCCACCGCACGCGAAGTCCGGAAGCACCCTGAGCTGGCAGCTTCTCCGCCGCCGGCAATCCAGCATGCGCGCACACTGGTAGTCACGGAGGGCCCCCTCAAGGGCACCACGGTTCCCTTGGCCGCCAGCCCCATCCTGCTCGGCCGCGCACAGGAAGCCACGCTTGTCCTGGAAGATGATTACGCTTCAGGGCGGCATGCGCGCCTGTTCCCGCAGGGCAGCCGCTGGTTCATCGAAGACCTCGGATCCACCAACGGCACCTACCTGGCCGATCAACAGCTCACCCGCGCCTTGCCGGTTGAGCTTGGCGTCCCCGTGAGAATCGGCAAGACGGTCATTGAATTGAGGCCGTAGTCCATGGCCTTTTCCGAGACCCCCAAAGGCCAGGAAAAGCCTGCGGAGCGCCCGCTCATCATGCGCTACGCGGCGCGTTCCGACGTCGGACGGATCCGTTCCAAGAATGACGACTCCGCTTATGTGGGCCGCCATCTTGCAGTGGTGGCCGATGGCATGGGCGGTCACGCTGGCGGCGATGTCGCTTCCGCCTCAACGGTCTTGGACATGATCCACCTTGATCATGACGATTACCCGGAGGGCGCGGACACCGTCCTGGCTGACGAGATCCAGACCGCAAATTCCCTGCTCTCCGAGCTTGTCCACCAGAATCCCAAGCTCTCGGGCATGGGCACCACGGTCACGGCGCTGCTCTTGGAGGGACGCAAGCTCCACTTTGCCCACATTGGCGATTCCCGTGCCTACCGGTTGCGCAACAAGAAGTTTGAGCAGGTCAGCATTGACCACACCTTCGTGCAGCGCCTCATTGACGAAGGCCGCCTCCGCCCGGAGGAAGCGGAAACGCATCCGCACAAGAACGTCCTCATGCGCGTCCTGGGCGACGTCGATGCCAGCCCTGAGCTGGACTTGGATGTCCTGGACGTCGAACCGGGCGAACGCTGGCTGCTGTGCTCCGACGGGCTCAACTACGTAGCTGGCCACGTAGTGGAGCGCATGGTCCGCGAGACCAAGGACCTGCGCGAATGTGCTGAGATCCTGGTGGATCTGACGCTGGAAGCCGGCGCCCCGGACAACGTCACCGTGGTGATGCTGGAGATTGCGGAGGAGACCGACGACGACGTCAACACGGCCGCCGTCGACGTCGTTCCGGCAGCAGCGCTTGCCGCGGTTAACGAGCCCGAGGCAGTCACGGCTACCAAGTCAGCTGATGACCTGGCCGCGGACAAGGCGGAAAAGGACAGCAAGACCGAGTCCCATGCCAAAACCGCGCGGAATGCCGACGCTGGATCTTCCTTCAGCGCAGGAGATCCGGACGACAAAGAGGACGACGCTGGATCGTCAGAAGAGTCCACGGAGCCACCCACCAGCACCGACCCCCATCTTGGTGAGCATTTGTCGGCTGAAGTACTGCGCGAGGAATTGGCCAGTCGCCCCCACGAACTTGTTGGCGCTGCAGCCACGGCTGCGGAAACGGGCTCCATACCCACCGTGGCCGGCCGCACCGTCGCACGCAGGGCAGCAACGGTCCTCACGCATAAAGCAGAACAAGACCGTGTTGAGATCGAAGAGCCGGCCCGTCGCCGTGTGCGTTGGCTCATGCCTGCTGTCGCGGCCGTTGTGGTCCTGGGCGTCGTGGTGGGCCTGTGGCTTGGCTATGCCTGGACGCAGACACGTTATTACGTGGGCGAATACGACCAGCGGGTCGCTATCTTCAACGGGATCTCTCAGAGGCTCGGACCCATTCAGCTTTCCCGGCTTGAGGCCGTTACCGATATCAGGGTGGATTCATTGCCGGAATACGGCCAGCAGAGCGTACGCCAGACAGTTCCGGCGGGTGACCTCGACAGCGCACAGGGCATTGTGGAGAACCTGAGGAACACTGGCAGCGCTTCAGCCAACTGCCCGAGCACCCCCGCGGCCACAGCTTCGGGATCCGCTACGCCGACCCCGTCGGCCACTGTGCCCATACCCAGTACGGCTGCCGTTGCCAGCCCCACTCCTTCACCCGTCCCGACTCCCTGTGAGGCGGCCAAATGATGCAGACTGAGATAGCACCCAAACCCCGCCGCAATGTCGAGCTGGTTCTCATCGTCCTGGCCCTTGCCGTCGGCATTGGCGCAAGTGCGTTGGTTAGCATCAACTCGGAGGTCGGGCTGGACAGCGACTTCTGGTTCCAGTCGAGCCTCCTGGCGGTTGCAGCTTTTGCATTCCACGTGGTTCTCCGGCTCCGTGCGAAATATGCCGATCCGGTAATACTTCCGATCGTTGTAGCTCTCAACGGACTTGGGCTTGCCCTGATACACCGTATGGACGGTCCCGCGGACGATACGGGCAACAATCAGCTGCGGTGGACACTCATTGCCATGGCGGTCTCGATTGCCGTGATCTGGTTCCTCAAGGACCACCGCATCCTTCGCCGCTTTACATACATCTCCTTGGCGGCCAGCGCTTTCCTCCTGGTCCTTCCATTGATTCCGGGAATCTCCGCCGGTGAAATCCTGGGTGCGCGCGTGTGGATCCGAGTGGGTCCCATGACGTTCCAGCCCGGTGAAATCGCCAAGATCACTCTCGCCATATTCTTTGCCGGCTATCTATCCTCCAACCGGGACCTGATTCTGTTGGCTGGCCGGAAGATCGGCCCTATGCAGTTCCCCCGGTTCAAAGACCTCGGCCCCATGATCACCGCGTGGCTGGTGAGCATCGGTGTTCTCGTCTTCCAGCGTGACCTCGGATCCTCCATCCTCTTCTTCGGCCTGTTCATCGTGATGATCTACGTGGCCACCAGCCGGATCTCGTGGGTGGTCATCGGCTTGCTGCTGATTCTGGGCGGCGGCTTCATTGCCTCCCAGATCTTCTCCCACGTGGCGTTCCGCATCGACAGCTGGATCAATGCGTTCACGCCTGAGGTCTTCGGCAGGTCTCCCGGTGGTAGCGGGCAAATCGTAGAGGGCTTGTTCGGGATGGCCGACGGCGGACTGGTTGGCACCGGCCTTGGCCAGGGCAGGCCCGATCTGGTGCCCTTTGCCAACAGCGACATGATCGTTGCCCTTATCGGTGAGGAGCTTGGCCTCATTGGCCTCTTCGCCGTGGTGATGCTTTATCTGTTGCTGTTCACTCGAGGCTTCCGTGCAGCCTTGGGCACCCGGGATGCGTTCGGAAAGCTCCTGGCGTGCGGTTTGTCCTTTGCGATTGCCCTGCAGTGCTTCGTCGTCATCGGTGGAGTTACCCGGCTCATCCCATTGACCGGCCTCACGACTCCGTTCCTTGCCGCTGGTGGTTCTTCGCTTCTGGCCAACTGGATAATCGTTGGCCTGCTGCTCATGATTTCCAACACGGCCCGCGGCCCGGTGGACACCACTCCCATGGTCAACAAGCCCCCGGCAAGCAGTAGCACCCCGGGAACACGTAAACCGGCCACGGGCCAGACACCTAGCGCACCAACAGAGGCGGTGAAGCAGCAATGAACCAGGCTATTCGCAGCAGCTGGATGGCTGCCGTCGCCATGTTCGCGTTGATCTTCGGCGCCATCAGCTACGTTCAGGTCATTGGCGCTGATGACCTCAACGCCAATCCTTGGAACCAGCGCGCCGTTCTAGCGTCTTTTTGCAATGAGCGTGGCTCCATCATTGTGGGTGGAAAACCTGTAGCTGAATCAGTCACGGGAACAGAATCCTGCGCATTCCAGCGTCAGTACAACCAGCCGGAGCTTTACGCCGGCATCACCGGATACTTCTCCAAGTTCTTTGGTTCCACCGGCCTGGAGCAATCCATGGGGGAAACCCTGGCCGGAAACTCCGACCAGTTGTTCCTGGATCGCATGAGCCAGATGTTCCTGGGCAAGGAGCCCAAGGGCGCATCTGTGGAACTGACCTTGGACCCTGCCATCCAGCAACTGGCCTACGACCTCATTCCTGAGGGGCAGCGCGGTTCCATTGTGGTCACCAACCCCAAGACCGGCGCTATCCTCGCGATGGTTTCCAAGCCGTCATATAACCCCAACTTGATTGCCTCGCATGACCGCACCACGGCTGAGGCCAACTACGCTCAGCTGAACCAGATTCCGGGCATCAACCTGAACCAAAACGTCAGCGGCCCTACGGGTAACCTGCTCTCGCCCGGATCGGTCTTCAAGCTCATTGATACCGCGGCTGCGTTGAACTCGGGCAAGTACAACAAGGACAGCGAGCTGCCGAACCCCAGCAGCCTGCCCTTGCCTGGCAGCAGTGCCAGCCTCCCCAACTACGCCGGCGGTAACTGCAACGTTCGCGAAACAGCCTCCTTCGCCTTTGCCTTGGAGCAGTCGTGTAATACTCCGTTTGCCAGCATCGCACTGGACCTCGGCCAGGATGCCATCCGGGAGCAAGCGCAGAAGTTCGGCTTCGGCGAAAACTTTGGCGACCAGCTTAAGCTCCAGCAGGCCACCAGCGTCTTCCCGGAGGACCTGGACCAGGCCCAGTTGGCCCAGTCGTCGGTGGGTCAACGCGACGTGAAAGCCACACCGCTGCAGATCAACCTGATGACGGCGGCCATCGCCAACGGCGGCGTGCAGATGAAGCCCAACCTGGTTGAGGCCATCCGTGCACCCGATCTGCGCGTTATCAACGAACCCAAGCCTGAGGCGCTCCGCACCAGCACTACGCAGCCCATCGCGACCCAGATCACCGAGTGGATGACCAGCGCCGTGGATAACGGTATCGCCCGGGGCGCAGCCGTTCCCGGCGTCAAGGTGGCCGGTAAGACCGGCACGGCCGAGCTCGGTGATTCAGGTTTGAACAACTCATGGTTTACCGGGTTCGCCCCGGCAAACGACCCGCAAGTAGCCGTCACCATTGTCATGGAGAGTGTTGACGTGCAAACCGGGGCCCAGCTAACCAGTCCGAACGCAAAGAAGATTTTTGAGGCGGTGTTGAATAAGTGAGGCCTACTTCGGGAATCACACTCGGCGGCAGGTTCCAGCTGACCAGTCGCATTGCGATTGGCGGCATGGGCGAGGTCTGGAAGGCCAAGGACCAGATCCTCGGCCGGATCGTTGCCATCAAGGTGCTCAAGGAGGAATACACGGGTGACCCCGGGTTCCTTCAGCGGTTCCGTGCCGAGGCGCGTCACACCGCCCTCCTCAACCACGTGGGCATCGCCAACGTCTTCGATTACGGCGAGGAAGCCGGTTCGGCCTACCTGGTCATGGAACTCGTTCCCGGACACCCCCTGAGCGGCATCCTCGAACGGGAGCAGGTGCTCTCGCCGGACATGACGCTCTCCATCATCTCGCAGACAGCGCGTGCCCTTGCCGTTGCGCACGCACAGGGCCTCGTCCACCGCGACATCAAGCCGGGCAACCTGCTGATCACGCCCGACAACCGCGTCAAGGTCACCGACTTCGGCATTGCCAGGTTGGCTGACCAGGTGCCGCTCACACAAACCGGCCAGGTCATGGGCACCGCCCAGTATCTGGCGCCTGAGCAGGCAACCGGCCAGACCGCCACGGGTTCTTCGGACATTTATTCGCTCGGCGTCATCGGCTACGAGTGCCTCACCGGGCACCGTCCGTTCTCCGGCGAATCCCAGATTGCCATTGCCCTGGCCCAGGTGAATGACGCACCGCCGCCCCTTCCGGAGACGCTGCCCACCCCCGTGCGGGCACTGCTGATGTCCATGCTGGCCAAGGATCCGAAGAACCGTCCGGCCAACGCCATCAAGCTGGCCGAAGCCGCGGAAGCCATCCGCAACGGTGACATCGCCACCGCCCACGCCGCCGTGCCCGGCATGCTGTTGTTCGAATCCAATACCGGACCCATCACTGCGCCGGTGGACACCGCAACGGCACCCACCGGCGTCGTTACCTCGCCTTACGGCAAGGAACAGTCGACGACGGCGACGTCCGCACTGCCGGTGCTCGGCGCCGGGGCTGCAGGGGCTGCTCTTGGAGCCGCCGCCGCGTCTTCGGATAACCCCCTGACGCGTGCAAACGCGCTGGAGGCCGAACGTCAGCTCAACGACGACGAAGTGGTCTACACCGAAGAAGAGAACTTCGACGATGCTGAACCCGAGCGCAAGAAGCGCAGCCCCTGGACCTGGCCCCTTGTTGCCCTGATTCTGCTGGTCCTGTTTGCTTTGGTTGGTTTCCTGATTTCGCAGTCAGGTTTCTTCTCGCCGAGCCCCGCGCCCACCGAGTCAACCACCACGAGCTCCAGCCGGAGCGCGAGTCCTACCTCCACGTCAGCTACGCCTACGCCGCGGCCCACAGAGACCTCAGAGGCACCGCAGCCCACGCAGTCGGTTCCCCAGAAGATCAACATCATTCCCGAGCAGTACGTTGGCCAACCCTTCGAGACTGTCAGCGCGCAACTTCGGGCATTGGGCTTTGGAGTGAACGGCCAGGAGGTCTTCGACGACACAGCCGAGGCAGGAATCGTGACGACTCTCAATCCCACCGGACCTCGTGAACCTGGCGAAACCATCACCGTCACCTACTCCAAGGGCCCCGAATTGGTCGCTGTCCCCGCTATCGGAGTCGGGGTTGACGAATCGCGGATTCGCCAAGCCATCGAAGGAGCCGGTCTTTTGTGGGTTGCCGGAGAACCCGTGAACGGTGCCATCGGGCAGCAGCCGGGAACGTTCGTCCGTTCCTCACCGGCGGCTGGAACCCAGGTCCCGGCAGGCTCCACAGTCACTTATTACCTGTCCAAGGCACTGGTTCCGGTTGATCCCGGCTCGTCGAGTGCCACCCCCAGCGGCTCCGGCAGCCCGAGCGACTAAGTAAACGCCATGTCAACGTCACGTCCAGGTCCTGCGCATCGAGAGGAGAGCACACCTGTGTCCTCCCAGCGCATCCTCAATTCCCGCTATGAACTTGGCGAGCTGATCGGTCGTGGCGGCATGGCGGACGTCTACCGGGGAACGGACACCCTGCTGGGACGGACCATCGCCGTCAAGGTGCTGCGCGCGGACCTTGCGCGGGATCCCCAGTTCCAGGCCCGTTTCAAACGCGAAGCCCAGGCTGTAGCGGCGTTGAACCATCCCTCCATCGTGGCCATCTTCGATACCGGAGAATACTCGGTTCCGGGAGGTCCGGGCGAGGACGTACGTGTCCCTTACATCGTCATGGAGTACGTGGCCGGACGCACCCTGCGGGACATGATCAAGGCGAACGAGCTTGGGGTGGAGGACTCCATCGGCTTCACTTTGGGGGTCCTTGGCGCTCTTGAGTACAGCCACCGGGCCGGCATCGTCCACCGGGATATCAAACCAGCCAATGTGATGGTGTGTGCCGACACCGGCGAGGTGAAGGTCATGGACTTCGGCATCGCGCGTGCCATGGCCGATTCCGCCGCCACCATGACGCAAACACAAGCCGTGGTGGGCACAGCGCAATACCTTTCGCCGGAGCAGGCCCGTGGTGAAACGGTGGATGCGCGCAGTGACCTCTACTCGGCCGGTTGTCTTCTTTTCGAACTGCTGACAAGCCGGCCTCCGTTCATCGGCGACAGCCCCGTATCAGTTGCCTACCAGCACGTCCGCGAGACCCCGGACCTGCCCAGTGCCCACAACCCGGAAGTCACCGAAGCCCTGGACTCAGTCCTGGTAAAGGCATTGCAGAAGAGCCGGACAGATCGCTTCCAGGACGCTGCCGCCTTCCGCCGTGCGCTGCGCGCGGCCAGCAACGGCATTCCCGTGCCGGCAGTGGCGGCCAGCGAGGCCCCTACCGACCCCAACGACCTCGTGGAACCCGAAGACCCGGCAACAGAGCTTTTGAGCACCACGGCCGTGGGCTTCCTCGATGCCGGGCAGTTCAAGGACGAGCCAGTTGATCAGCCCCAGGAAGAGCCTCTTCCCTTGGGCCTCCCACCCGAACGTGAGCTGCCGGCGCGCCAGAAGTCCCGTCGTCGTGCCTGGGTTGCCACCTTGGTGATTTTCACCATTCTGGTGCTGGCAGGGGGTGGCTTCTGGCTCTACAGCCTCATGAACATGCAACCGCCGCCCCCGGCGAGAATAGCCGTACCGGTAGTGACCAACATGTCGGAAAGCCAAGCAATTCAGGAACTGTTCACGGCCAAACTGAAACCCAAGTCCGTGCGTGAGCCCAGCGACACCGTGGCCAAGGACATGACCATCGGAACGACGCCGATTGCCGGCGCAATGTTGGAACAGGATGCTGAAGTCATCCTCAAAATTTCCAGCGGTCCCAGCTCAGTGACCATCCCGGCGGACATCGTGGGGCGCACTGAACCCGACGCACGGGAAGCTTTGCGCAGGCTTGGCATCACCGGTGAAGTGGTGACCGCTTTGACCCACAGCCCCACGGTCCCCGCAGGCGTTGTGATCAGCACGGCTCCCGCCCCTGGTGGCGCCATAGCCGTGGATTCCAAGGTGGAGCTGCAGGTTTCAACGGGCAAGGTCCTCATGCCCCAGTTGATCGCGTTGCCCTTGGCTGAAGCCGAAGCGGCGCTCAAAGCCAACGGACTCACCATGGCAGTGGTGGAGCAAGAGAACTCTCAAGTTGCGGCGGGAACAGTCACAGCTCAGAGCGACGCGTTCAACACTGAGGTGGCCCAGGGCAAGGTGGTAACTGTCACGGTGGCCAAGGCCCCGGCACCACCGCCCACACCCACCCCGACGCCAACAGAGACCGAAAAACCGACCCCGACGCCGAAGCCCACGGCAACCAAGAAATAGGGGGGCTTCGGCTGTCGCCGCTGGCACCCGGAAGCGGGCGTCTAAGCGAGGAACGAGCCAGCCCGCGGAGGGTGTCAGCGGCGACAGCCCTGCCACACCTACTGCTTGATCAGCGGGCTCAGCTTCGATGCACGTGCGGCTGCTCCGGTCATGCCCAGGGACTCCAACCAGTTGCCCAGCATCTGATACCCGCCTTCGGTGAGCACCGATTCCGGGTGGAACTGGACGCCGCATAGGGGCGCGGTCTTGTGCTGCAGGCCCATCACCACTCCGTTGGTGGTCTCGGCGGTGATTTCCAAGACGTCGGGGATGGAGTCCCGTACTGCTGCGAGTGAGTGGTAGCGCGTCGCTGTCACTGGCGAGGGCAGGCCGGCAAAAACGCTCTTCCCTTCGTGCCGGACGGGCGAAGTCTTGCCGTGCATAAGCTCCGGCGCGTGAGTCACCACACCGCCATAGGCCTCGGCGAGGGCCTGGTGTCCCAGGCAAACACCGAACATGGGCTTGGCGGCCTCGCCACACCATTTGATGAGCTCAATGCAGACGCCCGCTTCTGCAGGGGTTCCCGGGCCAGGGGAGACCAGCACACCGTCGCGGCTTGCTGCGAGCTCGGTGGCCTCGGCAAGTGTCACGTCGTCGTTGCGGACCACCGTTGTCTCGGCACCGAGTTCTTGGAGGTATCCCACCAGTGTGTAGACGAAGCTGTCGTAGTTATCCACTACAAGGATTTTTGTTGTGCTCATGGCTGCTGCACTAAACCAATCGTTGAGTCGGTCAATGTGGTGAATTGGGAGAACCACGGGAAGAGGAATTCGACCATCAGTACCAGGGCTACGCCCACCAGCACCAAGGATGTCAGGATCCGCACCCACAGGGGGCCAGGCAAATGACGAAAGATCCACGCGTACATCCGTTACCCCTTTCCGTGAGCCCGGGCTACTTGGGCGGCGATTTCCGACGGCGGTCCGGCTGAGGCGGGTTGCCAATCATCCAGCATGGAGTAAGCAATGATGCGTTCCTGTGCCCCAAAGCGCGGGTTGCAACTCGTCATGGTGAGGATACTTTCCGTGGGCTGGACACCCGGTTCGGTGGGAACGGGCATCAAAACGTCCGTCCGGTCCGGGAGGACGATCTGGTTGTTACGGAAGACGTAGGTGTAGTAGCCGTCTGCGGTCTGGATGTAGATCTTGTCGCCGGGAACCAGGGTGTGGATGTTGTCCAGTACGGCACCGTGGGTTTGACGGTGTCCGGCCACAGCGAAGTTCCCGGGCGCGCCTGGCATGGAGGTGCTTCCGTAGTGTCCAAGTCCCAGGGTGTCCAGGACGTCCGAACCGGTGCCCTCAATGATGGGGCGAGTGTAGTCGGGGCCGAAGCGGGGGATGTACATAATCCCGATCATTCCGGCGTAGGCAGGTGCCGGCGCGACCACAGGCGGTCCATAATCCACAGGTGCGGCAGGTGCTGCCGGAGTTACGGGGCCGGAGAACTCCTGTGCGAAACTCTTGACCGCCTCAGTTTGCTTTGCGTCCGCTTGAACGTTGGTCCACCACAGTTCCCAACCCACAAAGAGCAGAAGAACAATGCCTGCAGTGATGAGGAGTTCGCCCAGGATCTGGCTGATTTTTCGGATGACGTCCGATGCCCGGAGACGCTTCCGCGGGCGCAGTTCCTGTCCTTGGCGGGCGGACGGCATGGCGGAAGCCGCCGTCTGCTGCTGATGCGCCACAGGGTCTCCTTGCATAGGGCGCGGGCGGCACGGGCGGACCCAGGTTGCGGCTAGACTTGACAGCTAGAACCAACCCGGAACGCCGTGTGGCCGTTAACCGCTGGAAATTTCCTTCCTGCAGGATATCAAGGCTGGCGGAACGGGGATTAACCGAACAGCCAGGAGGATCCGTGCCCGAGTCCAAGCCCCGCAAGCGGCCTGCCCGTCAGGCCCAGCAGACTTCCGCAGCGCAGCAGTACAAACCGAACCCGGTCTGGTACAAGGCTGTTATGTTCGGCCTGATGATTCTCGGCCTTATCTGGATCATCACGTTCTATATCACTGAGGGCCAGCTCCCAATCCGCGAGTGGGCCTCGTGGAACATCGTGGCAGGCTTCGGGATCGCCATCATCGGCTTCCTTATGACCACTCGCTGGCGCTCCTAGGAATTCAGCACCTCACATTTCCGTGCCCGTGAACGTCTACAGGATATGAACAGCCGGCACACCACCTTGGATTCCCCGTTGGGGCAGTTAACCCTGACTGCCCGCGGGGAATTTTTGACGGGCATCTTTTACGAGGGTCACTGGCATATGCCCCCGCCGGACTACTTCGGAGATCCCGCAGGAATCGAGGACCCGGTTTTCGCGCGGGCCCAAACCGAGCTCGCCGAGTATTTGAACGGTCATCGGACAGTTTTCGACGTCCCATTCGAAGCCTCGGGCAACCCCTTCCAGGAGAAGGTCTGGGATCGACTTAAACATATTCCCTTCGGCGAAACCGTCAGTTACGGGGAGTTGGCGTCGGAGTTGGGGGATCCTCATCTTGCCCAAGCTGTTGGGTCCGCCGTTGGACGCAACCCCATAAGCATCATCATTCCTTGTCATCGGGTGGTGGGACGCAACGGACAACTCACCGGCTACGCGGGTGGCCTTCGCAACAAGCGCTTCCTCTTGGAATTGGAAGAGCCGGCAGAAGTGCGGGAGGGCAAGCTTTTCTAATGAAGCCAGGGCAAATGGGCAACAAGAAGCCGTTCGAAGCAGTGGTCCGGGAACAAGGTGCCACTGTGCTTCGGGTGTGCCGTGCAGTTCTCGGTGTGCATGACGCCGATGACGCGTGGTCAGACACATTTCTAGCCGCCCTGCAGGCCTACCCCACCCTCCCCGCAGGGGCGAACGTTGAAGCCTGGCTGGTCACCATCGCCCATCGCAAGTGCATCGACCATGTGCGTGCCGGTACCCGCCGCGCCCTTCCGGTGGACCACCCACCCGAACAACATTCCAGCCTCGGCATTCCCGGTGACGGGCATGAGGAATTGCTCGACGCAATATCGAGCCTTCCGCCGAAGCAACGACAGGCCGTCGCTTATCACTACCTTGCCGGCCTTCCCTATAACGATGTTGCTGCCCTGTTGGGGGGCACCGCCGAGGCTGCCCGCCGTGCCGGGGCTGACGGTGTTAAATCACTCCGCTCCGCTCTTGCGGCACATCAGTCGCTGGCTCACACATCTTCGAAAGGCGATATCTGATGACCCTCGAACTCAGCCCCGATCACGCCGAAGTCGTTTCGCTCCTGCACCCCCTGGATGCAGGACTCGAACCAGCCATCGCCAGCCTCCACGCCCGGTTGGCCCGGGATGCTCAACTCACCCACACCCTGGACATCGCCTACAGGGTTGTGGACTCTCCTGTGGGGAAGCTCCTCTTGGCCGCGACAGATCGGGGAATCGTCCGCGTCGCGTTCGAGCTTGAAGACCACGACTCCGTCCTGCAGCTCCTGGCCAACACTGTGAGCCCGCGGATCCTTCAGGCACCAGCCCGATTGGACGACGCCGCCCGGGAACTCGACGAGTATTTCAAAGGCACCAGGACGGAGTTCGATCTCACGCTGGATTTCCGTTTGTGCCGGGGTTTCCGCCTCAACGTCCTGCGCCACCTGCCTCGGATCCCTTACGGCAGCACAGCCAGCTATGCCCAGGTGGCCCAGGCAGCTGGCAGCCCCAACGCGGTCCGGGCGGTCGGAACCGCTTGCGCCACCAACCCTTTGCCCCTCATTGTGCCGTGCCACCGGGTAGTGAAGTCTGATGGCAGTTTCGGCGGCTACCTTGGTGGAAGCGAGGCCAAACGCGCACTGCTCCGCCTTGAGGCAGCGGCATGAGTGACGACGCCCTGTTTCCGCTGGAACTTCTGCAGCCGGAAGGGCACGACGCCGGTCCGCGCCTCGTCGCACCCGGCGCCGTCCATGTGCCTGGTTGGCTCACGCTTGAACAACAACGGTGGATCGTTGCGCGCTTTGGTGAGTGGACGCAAGGACCGGTTCCCCTGCGTGCCGCCACCCTCCCTGGCGGACACCAGATGTCGGTAAGGACTGTATGCCTTGGTTGGCACTGGCAGCCTTACCGGTACACAAGGGAAGCCACGGACGTCAACGGCCGCCCCGTGCTCGATTTTCCGGACTGGATGGTGCGCTTGGGGCGGCAGGCAGTGGAAGCGGCCTACGCCTCCGGGGTTGAAGATGATGAAGCCCTGATCAAGCTGGCCAAGGATTACAGACCCGATGCCGCGCTGGTGAATTTTTACGACGACGGTGCTGCCATGGGCATGCACCAGGACAAGGACGAGCGCTCCAACGAACCCGTGGTTTCGCTCAGCATCGGGGAGACCTGCCTCTTTCGCTTTGGCAACACTCAGACACGGACCAAGCCATATACGGATGTTGAACTTCGCTCCGGAGACCTCTTCGTCTTTGGAGGACCATCACGTTTCGCGTATCACGGCATTCCCAAAGTCCTCCCAGGAACGGCACCGGATGGTTGTGGCCTCTCACAAGGACGGATCAACATCACCATGCGAGTTACGGGCTTGTCCTGATGCCGCGGAGCCATCACAAGAATGTCAGAGGCACCGGGCACACTAGCCCTGAAGCTGAATTACCGTCCCACCGCATTGGCGGTGCGGCTGCAGAGGAGCATGCATGAGCCCGGATAACGGCACCATCGTTGGTCAGGATGGGCTGGCGCGCCCTCTATGGGCCTCCTCGGATCCCCTCATGCAGGCGTACTACGACCACGAGTGGGGAATGCCCGTCCGCGATGAGCAGGGCATGTATGAGCGCATCAGCCTCGAAGCCTTCCAAGCCGGTCTCTCCTGGGCCACCATTCTTCGGAAACGGGACGCTTTCAGGAAGGCCTTCCTGCACTTCCATCCGGAGAGTGTCGCCGCCTTCACTGAGGCTGACGTGGAGCGCCTCATGCTAGACGCCGGGATTGTGCGCAACAGGCTAAAGATCAATGCCGCGATCACCAACGCCAAGGCCACCATCGCCTTGCGCGAAGAGGGGGGCCTGGTCGAATTCGTGTGGTCGTTCCAACCCGAGAGTACGCCGGCTCCCAGCTCCATGGCGGACATCCCCACCACATCCCCTGAATCGATCGCGTTATCCAAGGCACTCAGAACGAAGGGCTTCGCTTTCGTGGGCCCAACCACCATGTATGCGCTCATGGAAGCCGTGGGCATCATCGACACTCATTTGGTGGATAGCCACCGTCGCGGCACCTCAGGAGTTTGGCCCTGAGCCTCCGCCTGCCTCCGAGGTGAACGTCTTTAGCTAGTCCACAGCTCTTGTCCACAGAAGTGCGAAACTTTATCCACAGGCGTGGATAACTTCTGTGGACATCCACGCACCTAAGGGATAAATCAGCGCCAACCCGCCAATCCGGGCCAAAAGTCTGATCGGTCATACTTTTACCCACTGTGCACGACACTGTGGATAGTGCCCCAATCTTCACCCAGAGTTCAACGTTCAGGGATTGCCCGATTTGCCTCGGATAGTTTGAGCGAGCGTTGAACCTGCCCCACCCGGGTCGGGAGCTCCACAGTCCGAGCGTAGACGTTGAATCACTTACCCACTTAACAACAGCCCCCTACCCACAAGTTATCCACAGATGGGGATAAGGAGTGGGTATCCACTCTTAGATCGCTGGTCTGCCGGGCTTTAGAGCCCTTTCTGCAGGCTGAACTACAGCCGTGTAAGTTATTAACACTGTTGATAAGCCTGTTGATATTTGCCTCCCCGCACGCTCATTAACAGGTTTATCCACAGCCGTCACGGAAATGCCCAGTTTGTCCACATATTTTCACCCAACGGGGACAAAGTTATCCACAGGTGTGGAGAAATGCATGCCTTTCGGGGGATATCTACCGCTCTGGCGAGCGTGCGGACGATTAAAGGGGGTAACTACACTCATGTAAGTTACGCACAGTGTGGATAACAGCTGTGGATAACCGCTGGGAGTACCGTGAAGCTATGAAGAGCGACTTCAAGAAGCAGATCCCCAGCTACACGGCCAAGCACGGCCAGTTCTCGGTGGTCACAGTGCCCACATTGCAGTTTTTGATGATCGACGGTCACGGGGACCCCAACACGGCACAGTCTTATAGGGACAGTCTGGCTACGTTGTATCCCGTTGCCTACAAGCTCAAGTTCTTCAGCAAGAGTGAACTCGGTCGGGACTACACGGTGATGCCACTCGAGGCTCTGTGGTGGTCGGATGACATGGAGTCATTCACCAGTGCCAGGGATAAGTCACGCTGGGACTGGACGCTGATGAACATGGTCCCCGACTGGATCACCCAGGAGCACCTGGACATGGCGCTGGAGATGGTCGCCAAGAAGGGTGGGGCACCGCTTCTGAACGCGCTTCGTCTGGAGCCGGTCCATGAAGGATTGAGCGTGCAAACGCTTCACATAGGCCCTTATGACGATGAAGGACCAGTGCTGGAGGAGATGCACAACAAATTCATACCCGAGAAATCGCTGACTATGATCGGCAGGCACCATGAAATCTACCTCGGCGATCCTCGCCGGACCGCACCGGAGAAACTTAGGACCATCCTGCGACAGCCGGTCAAAGAATGACGGAAAAGTGGCTCGCTAGCCAGCGGTGACGCGGAACCAAGTGGCCACGGCCAAGAGACCTGCCACCAGAACCAGCCCGCCGGTCTGCAGCAGCGCCTGGTTCTTGCCACGAGGGGCGTAGGCAATGGCCGCAGCAGCCAAGCCACCCGTAATCAGGCCGCCCAGGTGTGCTTGCCAGGCGATGCTGGGCACGAAGAAGCCGATGGCGCCATTAATGGCGATCAAGACCCACAGTTGCTTGGTCTCTCCACCTCGATGGCGCTGCACAACAAGCATGGCACCGAACAGGCCGAAGATGGCCCCGGAAGCACCAACGACCCCCACAAGGGGCCTGTCCGGGGTCAGCAACAGGAAGCCCACTGAGCCACCAATTGCGGAAATCAAGTAGACAGCCAGGAACCGGATCCGCCCGAGCAAAGGCTCAAGGGCTTGTCCGAAGATCCACAGCGTGTACATATTCAGGACTATATGAAGCAGGAAGCCTTGGGAATGCAGGAACGCTGCCGTGACCATGCGCCAGGGCTCACTGACTGCAAAGATGTTGGCGAACGCGAAGTTTTCGAAGACCGCGTCGCCGGGCACCATCCACTGAAGGACATAAACCAGGGCGCACAGGCCAATGATCACGTATGTCACCAAAGGCCGGCCCACTGCCAAGGCTCCGCCATACGGGGAGCGGTATGTCGGCGTCGTACGTTTTTGTTCGTTGACGCAGTCAACGCATTGGAATCCGACGGCGGCCGCCCGCTGGCACTCTGGGCACGCAGGGCGCCCGCAGCGCTGGCACCGCACATAGGAGGGCCTGTCCGGGTGCCTGGGGCACACCGGAATATCAGCGGACGGCTCTGCCGACGGAATTCCGTAACTCATGGGCTCTGGTTCAGCGTGCGACTAGAGCTGTTCGATGTCGATGCTGTTGATGACAACGTCCTCAACCGGTCGGTCACCCATGCCGGTGCGGACGGACTCGATTGCATCCACAACCTTGCGGGATTCCTCATCCGAGACTTCGCCGAAGATGCTGTGCTTGCCGAACAGCCAGTCGGTGTTCACGGTGGTGATGAAGAACTGTGACCCGTTGGTGCCCTTGCCCATCTGAATGCCTGCGTTGGCCATAGCAAGCTTGTACGGAGCGTTGAAGGTCAGTTCAGGGTGGATTTCGTCATCGAACTGGTAGCCCGGGCCACCCACGCCGCGTCCAAGGGGATCGCCGGCCTGAATCATGAAGTCCTTGATGATCCGGTGGAAAATGGTGCCGTTGTAAAGGGGCGTACCGGTCTTGTCTTCGCCGGTTTCCGGGTGGTTCCAGGACTTTTCGCCCGTGGCCAGGCCAACGAAGTTGGCGACCGTCTTGGGGGCGTGGTTGCCGAAGAGGTCAACCTTGATGTCGCCGAGGCTCGTGTGGATCGTTGCTTTTGCGGTTGCGATGGTCATGGGAACATTCTTCCATGCAGGGTCAACGGCCGTCGGGCTGTAAAGCCGGTTCCGCGCTCGGTGAAATCCGGGACGAACTCGAACAGATGAATAGCCGGTGTTCCACAAGCGACGTAGGCTAGCAACAAACGAGCATGTGTATCGGGAGGTAGTTGTGAAGAAATCAGACCGTATTGCCCGCGAACTCGAACAATCAGTCACGGCCGGTGTGGATAACGCCCGCGACTGGGCTGCACCGCGTGTGGAAGCAGCCGTCAATTGGGCTGTTCCGCGTATCCAGCACGGCATTGACACCGCTTCCCCCAAGATCCAAGAGGGGCTGAAGTCCGCTGCGCACAACCTCGCCGACGGCGTTGCAGTTGTTACGCCGCGGATCCAGGACGGGTTGGCGCACCTCGCGCCGAAGATCCATGACGTAGTTGAAGATGCGACACCCAGGATTCAGGAGACGCTCAACAAGGCCACCCCTGCTCTTGGTCATGCCAGGGACAAAGTGGTGGTGGAATATTTGCCCAAGCTCTCGGAGCAGTTGGGCCAAGCTTCCGTAGCTGTCCATCACGTTCTCGAGAACGCTCCCGCACAGGTTGACGCTGTGGCGCAGAAGCTGGTTGATTCCGGTGTTGTCCACAGCGTCCAGGAGCAGGCTCAGGCGACCGGCAAGCAGATCAAGGCAGTTACTGACCAGGCCAGCAAGGCGGTTTCCACCGCGCTAGCCAAGGAACAGCCCAAGCCCAAGAAGCGCGGATGGTTGATCGTCACGGTCATTGCTGCCGCGGCGGCCGCAGGCGTTGCTGCTTGGAAGGCTTCCAAGCCGGTTGAGGATCCGTGGAAGACGCCTTCACCGGTCACACCCACGCCCGCTCCTGTTCCTGCAACGAGCACCACTCCGGCCCCGGCCGATGCCTCTGCGTCGGTCACAGCCACAGTTACTGAGCCCAAGGCTTCGGACATCACGCCGGAGGAAGCCCAAGCTGAAGTAGAGCAGGCAACCAAGGACGCTTTCAAGAACGTTGAGGATTCCACCGACAAGGTGGCAACCGATGCCAAGACTGCCGTCAAGAACATTGCGGCCAGCCTCCATAAGGACACTGATGGCAAGGACTCCGACGCCAAAGATGCACAAAACTAAGACCTGACCTACAGCCTCACACAGGGGCTTGCAAGTCAATCATCTGAAGGGATCCGGGCAGTTGCCTGGGTCCCTTCAGTGTTTGCCGGCTCGTAACCAAAGCCTCCATCGGACCTACCGCCCCGGGTGTTAGATTTGAGGTGATGTCAGCCGATAGACCCCTTGCGGGTGCCCTCCAGGATGTCCCGGAACCCCCGGGAGTGTCCATCGTCATCCCGGCGTATAACGAGGAAAGCGTCATTCGCCAGTGCCTCATCGCGGCCATCTACCAGTCAGTTCCAGCCGAAGAGATCATCGTGGTGGATAACCTCTCCACGGATCGCACGGCCAGGATCGTGCGCCAGATGCAGCAGGAATATCCCGAGAGCCCCATCATCCTCCTGCGGCAGGGAGACACCCAAGGCTTGATCCCGACACGTAACCATGGCCTGAACAACGCCACAGGTGACGTGGTGGGCCGCATCGACGCTGACTCCGTTCTTGAACCGGACTGGGTGGAACAGGTCCAGAAGGCTTTCATTGACCCGTCCGTCGCGGCAGCCACAGGTCCGGTGGTCTACTACGACATGCCCATGCGCCGGTTCGGGCTAAAAGCGGACGACAAGATGCGGCAGCTAATGCTCCGCTTGGCCAAGCACCAATACCACTTCCTCTTTGGCTCCAACATGGCACTACGCCGCACCGCATGGGAAACCATCCGTGATGAGGCCTGTCTGGACCCCAAGGACGAGATGCACGAGGACATCGATCTTTCGCTGCACTTGTTCGAGCACGACCTCAAAGTGCAGTACCTTCCGCAGATGGTGTCCGGCATGTCTGCCCGGCGGCTTGAGGACTCGCCGCGGGACTACCGCTACTACGTCCAGCGTTTTGATCGGACGTACAAGGCCCACAACGTCAAGAAGATGGCTCTGAAGGCGCCTATGGTGGTGTTCTTCTCCGTGTACTTCCCGGCCAAGTTACTGCGTGCCATCCACACGGCCAACTCCGCGCAAGGGGCCCGACGCGGCGGTGCTTAAACGCCCGACGCCGGTACCTCAGTCTGTGCCAAGCCCGGCTAGGCGCTGGTCCGGTTCCGGCCGCCCGCGCCGCTGACCGGCAACCACTACGGCCAGTCCCACCAGGATCAGCGACAAACCCGCATATGTGCCGGCCGGCAGGGTCTCGTTCAGGAAGACGGCTGCCAGGAAGGCAGCACCTGGAATCTCCAACAGGATGATCATGGACACCAGCAACGGGCTCATGGTGGCCAGCAGGTGGTTGAACGCCGTGTGCCCCACCAGCTGCGCACATACGGTGATGGCAATAATGCCAAGCCAACCGCCGGCGTCGAATCCTGTGAGCGGCTGAGCGCTGAACAAAGCCAGCACGGCCACTATCCCCGCGCACATTCCGTAGCACAGGGTGGTGTACGTTCCCGTACCCATGGACTGGCGTGCCTTGCCGCCCGCCAGCGTGTAGAGACCGGCCAAGGCGCCGCCAGCGAGTGCCAGGAGGTCGCCCAGCAGCGCTTCCGGGGATGAACCCATGTCGAAGCCGGTAATGGCCACAACACCGCCGAAAGCGATGCCCAAGCCCACGAGGACCGGCCACCTGTGCCGCGTACCCCGGAACAACTGGAAAACGGCGATCCACCCCGACTGCAGGCACACCAACGCGGTGGCGGCGGCAACGGACGTCAGCTGCAGCGCGGTAATGAAGCACGCAAAGTGGAACGCAAGAGCCACGGCCGCTACAGCCGACCAGCCGAATTCACGCCGCGTGATCTTCCCGAACGCTTTCGGCTCCCGGATGACAACCGGGCCCGCCATCACCACGGCACCGATAGCGTTGCGCCAGAACGCGATGGCCAAGGCTGTCACTGAAGTGGCACCGAGCGTGCCCGCTATGAGTGGTCCGGAGGACGCCACGCCAAGGACACCGAGCGCAGCAATGAGAAGGTTCACGGATCTACCCTAGTGCGGCGGGCAGGCCCGGCAGTTCCCGGGCAGTCAGTGCATTTCCCGTTGGTGTATGACACGCATATGGGGACGGCCCTTAAATGCAAAAGTCCCGGTCATTTCTGACCGGGACTTTTCTTATGGTGGAGGCACGGGGACTCGAACCCCGAACCCCCTGCTTGCAAAGCAGGTGCGCTACCAATTGCGCCATGCCCCCATAAGAAGCAACCCGTCAATCATACCCCATGTCCGGACTGGTATTTACCAATCCGTACCGGGCTCCTCGGCTAGTCCACCGTATCGGTCGACTTGCTCCAGACATCCTTCCGGGCTTCGGATTCCTGCGCCTTTTTATAGACCAGGACACCTGCGATTGCCGCTGCCACTACTACCAGCAACTTCTTCACAAGCACCTCATTCCGGTTCAGTTTTACCTGAACCTCTTTCGGTTCCGTGGGCGTACCAGGACTTGAACCTGGGACCTCTTCGTTATCAGCGAAGCGCTCTAACCGCCTGAGCTATACGCCCCGATGCCTCATCGGGCCGAGATATGACTGTACAGCACATCCCGGCCCGATCTCAAATCGAGGCATTTCCCCGGATGATTTCCGCCATTTTCGGCGTATTTCCGGGGATTTTCGTTAGTCGTCGGTCAGGGTGACGCCAACGCCACCAACCAACGTTGCGGAAATGTTATACAGCACGGCCGAAAGCATGGACAGTGCAGTCAACAGGATCACGTTCACCACGGCGATGATGGTGGCAAACGATGCCACTTGGCCAAGCGAAGCAATCTTCTTCAGTTCGAATCCACTGCCTTCGGAGCCTGCCAAAGTGCCAAGAAGGCTATCCACCTGATTGAAGATGCCTGTGAGATCCAGCACAGTCCAGAGGACGATCGCCGCAACGACAGTAACGATGCCCAACGCAACAGAGAGCAGGAATGCCATCTTCAGCACCGACCAGGGGTCAACCTTGCTGACAAGGAGGCGCGCGCGGCGGACCTTTGCTTTCGGGGCCGGCTTCACAAGTCCGGGACCACCCTGGGCAGGGCGCTGGGCAGGCGTGCCTGCAGGGCGCTGGCCTGGAGCACCTGTAGGACGCTGGCCTGGAGCACCTGCGGGACGCTGAGCGCCGGTGGCGGGACGCTGGCCGGAAGCACCGGGAGCACCGGTAGGCCGCTGGGTGGAGTTGGTGCCGCCTGCGGGACGTGCTCCGGCTGCGCCGGCGCCGGAAGAACCGGTTCCGGGACGCTGCTGGGGCCGTGCAGGTGTTCCTGCCTGTGCGCTGCCCGAGGGCTGCCGGAGTCCGCCGGGGACACCTGTGCTCGGCTTGGGATATGAGTCGGAATTACTCACTCGTTACCTCCGGTATTGTCTTCGTTCAGCTCCGCGCCCGTTTCGATTTCCGGGTCTGCGTCGTTTTCCGTTTCGTCCGTCACGGTCGCCTCGGAGGCGCCGTCGTTTGCAGCCAACGTTACGTCATCGTCGAGTCCGTCCTCTGACTCTTCTACTTCCAAGCCGCGTTCGCTGTTGCGCGCAACCTCGATAATGCGATCATTCTTGTCCGGCTTGGCAAAGATGACGCCCATGGTGTCGCGGCCCTTGGCGGGGACGCCGGTCACGGCCGAGCGCACCACCTTGCCACCCTCCATGACCACCAGGACCTCGTCCTCTTCCTGCACGATCAGTGCGCCGACGAGGTCACCGCGGTCTTCAGCAAGCTTGGCCACCTTGATGCCCAAGCCACCACGGCCCTGCAGACGGTATTCGTCCACTGCGGTCCGCTTGGCGTAGCCGCCCTCGGTCACGATGAACACGAAGGATCCGTCCTGGACGACGTCTGCGGCGAGCAGTTCGTCGTCTTCACGGAACTTCATACCGGTCACACCGGACGTGGCGCGGCCCATGGGACGCAAAGCATCATCGGTGGCCGTGAAGCGGATGGACTGGCCCTTGCGTGACACCAGGAGCAGGTCATCGGTTTCGCTGACCAGCTGGGCCGAGACAAGTTCGTCCTCATCGCGCAGGTTAATGGCGATGACGCCGGCCGTACGGTTGGTGTCATAGTCCTCCAACCGTGTCTTCTTGACCAAACCGTTCTTGGTGGCCAGCACCAAGTAGGGAGCCTGCTGGTAGTCCCGCAGGTCAAGGACCTGGGCGATATGCTCATCCGGCTGGAACGCCAGCAAGTTGGCAACGTGCTGGCCCTTGGCATCGCGGCCGGCTTCTGCCAGCTCGTAAGCCTTTGCCCGGTACACGCGTCCAAGGTTGGTAAAGAACAGCAACCAGTGGTGCGTGGTGGTGACGAAGAAGTGCTCCACAACGTCGTCGCCACGCAACTGTGCACCCTTGATGCCCTTGCCGCCACGCTGCTGCGAACGGTAGTTGTCGCTGCGGGTGCGCTTTACGTAGCCGCCACGGGTGATGGTGACAACCATTTCCTCTTCGGGGATCAAGTCCTCCATGGACATGTCGCCGTCGAAACCCATCAGGATGTGGGTGCGGCGGTCGTCGCCGTGCTTGGCCACAATCTCTGCGAGTTCTTCACTGATGATCTGGCGCTGCCGCTCCTCCGAAGCAAGGATCGAGTTGTATTCCTCGATCATCGACTCGAGCTCAGAGTGACGGTCCTGGATCTTCTGGCGTTCCAGTGCGGCCAGACGGCGCAGCTGCATGTCCAGGATGGCGCGGGCCTGGAGTTCGTCGATCTCCAAGAGTTCCATGAGGCCTTCACGGGCAGCCTCTGTGGTGTTGGACGCGCGGATGAGGGCAATGACCTCGTCCAGCATGTCCAGTGCCTTGAGGAGTGCGCGCAGGATGTGCGCCTCTTCCTCGGCCTTGCGCAGGCGGTAGCGGGTGCGGCGTGCAATGACGTCCATCTGGTGCGCAACCCAGTGTCGGATGAAGGCGTCAAGGCTCAAGGTGCGCGGAACGCCGTCGACAATTGCCAGCATGTTCGCCGAGAAGTTGTCCTGCAACTGCGTGTGCTTATAAAGGTTGTTGAGTACAACCTTGGCCACGGCATCGCGCTTCAGCACAATCACCAGGCGCTGGCCGGTACGGCCGGAGGTTTCATCGCGGAGGTCAGCAATGCCGGAAATCTTGCCGTCCTTGACCAGTTCGGCAATCTTGATGGCCAGGTTGTCCGGGTTGGCCTGGTACGGGAGCTCGGTTACCACCAGGCACGTGCGGCCTTGGAGTTCCTCCACGTTGACCACGGCCCGCATGGTGATGGAGCCTCGGCCGGTTCGGTACGCGTCTTCGATGCCCTTGTGGCCAAGAATGGTGGCGCCCGTGGGGAAGTCGGGGCCCTTTATCCGCAGCAGCAGCGCTTCGAGGAGCTCTTCGCGCGTGGCGGTGGGGTTTTCAAGCGCCCACTGGACGCCTTCGGCAACCTCGCGGAGGTTATGCGGCGGAATGTTGGTGGCCATACCGACGGCGATACCTGAGGAGCCGTTGACCAACAGGTTGGGGAAACGCGCCGGCAGGATGGTGGGTTCCTGGTTCTTGCCGTCGTAGTTGTCCTGGAAGTCGACGGTTTCCTCGTCGATGTCGCGGACCATTTCCATCGCCAGCTGGGCCATCTTGGTTTCGGTGTAACGCGGTGCAGCAGCACCGTCGTTGCCGGGCGAACCAAAGTTGCCTTGGCCGAGTGCCAGCGGGTAGCGCATGGTCCAGTCCTGGATCAAGCGGACCAGGGCATCGTAGATCGCCATGTCGCCGTGCGGGTGGTACGTACCCATAACGTCGCCCACAACGCGGGCGCACTTGTTGAAAGAGCGGTCGGGGCGGTATCCGCCGTCGAACATTGCGTACAGAACGCGGCGGTGCACCGGCTTAAGGCCGTCACGGACATCCGGGAGGGCGCGGCCGACGATAACGGCCATGGCGTAGTCCAAGTAGGACCGCTGCATTTCCGTCTGCAGGTCCACCTGTTCCACGCGGTCGGTCAGCACATCGCCCTCGAGGATGACGTCGTCAGCGTTGGATTCCGCCGGGACTTCGGGAGTTTCGTCACTCATAATCTAAGGTTTCCGTTTCAGGTATATGTCAGTTCTGGAATATTCAGTTGCCCTTGTGGGCCCCTAGATATCGAGGAATCTGACGTCCTTGGCGTTCTGCTGAATGAAGTTACGGCGCGATTCGACGTCCTCGCCCATCAGGACGGAGAAGGTTTGATCGGCAGCCAGTGCGTCATCCATGGTGACCTGCAGCAGGGTGCGCCGATCCGGGTCCATGGTGGTGTCCCACAGCTCCGTGTAGTCCATCTCGCCCAGGCCCTTGTAGCGCTGGATGCCGTTGTCCTTGGGCAGTCGCTTGTTCATGCTGGCACCCTTGCGGATGGTTTCATCGCGTTCGCGGTCGCTGTAGACGTAGTCGTGGGCGGCGTTGGACCACTTGATCCTGTACAGCGGCGGCTGGGCCAGGTACACGTAGCCATTCTCGATGAGCGGACGCATGTAGCGGAACAGCAGCGTCATCAGCAGCGTGGTGATGTGCTGGCCATCTACGTCTGCATCTGCCATCAGGACGATCTTGTGATACCGAAGCTTGGAGATGTCGAAGTCCTCGCCAATACCCGTTCCGAAGGCGGTGATCATTGACTGGACTTCAGCGTTGCCCAAGGCCTTGTCCAGGCGGGCACGCTCAACGTTCAGGATCTTGCCACGCAGCGGCAGGATGGCCTGGGTCTCAGGGTTACGGCCACGCTTGGCAGAACCACCGGCCGAGTCGCCCTCCACAAGGTAGACCTCGCAACGTGAGGGATCCTTGGAAGAGCAGTCAGAGAGCTTGCCGGGCATGCCAAAGGACTCCAGCGGGCTCTTCCGGCGGGCGTTATCACGGGCCTTGCGGGCAGCCATGCGTGCCTGGGCAGCCGAAATGGCCTTACGGATGACATCGCGGGCGGGTCCGGGATTCCGCTCCAGCCAATCACCCAGCTGGTCCGTGACAACGCGCTGTACAAAGCCCTTTACCTCGGAGTTGCCCAGTTTGGTCTTGGTCTGGCCTTCGAACTGCGGCTCGGAAAGCTTCACCGAGATAACGGCCGTCAGACCTTCACGGATGTCATCGCCGGTAAGGTTGTCTTCCTTTTCCTTGATGATGCTCTTCTCCCGCGCATAGCGGTTAATGAGCGAGGTCATCGCGGCGCGGAAGCCTTCTTCGTGCGTTCCACCCTCATGGGTGTTGATCGTGTTTGCGTAGGTATGGACACTTTCCGAGTAAGCGGTGGTCCACTGCATGGCAACCTCGACGGCGATGTGCCGCTCAGTGTCTTCGGTTTCGAAAGCGATAACGTCCTCGTGGACGATTTCAACCTTCTTGCTCGAGTTCAGGTGCTTGACGTAGTCCAACAGCCCGTCCGGGTATTGGTAAACGACTGTGCGGTGCTCGGCTGCGACTTCGCCTTCCGTTGCCACGGCATCCAGATCGAGATCGTCGTCCCCGTCACGGTTAACCGGGCGCTCATCCGTCAGCGTGATCCGCAGGCCCTTGTTGAGGAAGGCCATCTGCTGGAAACGTGCACGCAGCGTCTCGAAGTCGAACTCGGTGGACTCGAAGATGGTGCCGTCCGGGTAGAACGTCTGGGACGTCCCCGTAACGTCAGTAGCCTCGCCCTTGACGAGTTCGCCCTGCGGCTTGCCGCCGTCGGCAAAGGTCATACGCCAAACGTGACCCTGGCGGCGGACTTCCGTGTCAACCCGGCGCGACAGGGCGTTGACCACGGAAATACCAACACCGTGAAGACCACCGGAAACGGCATAGCCGCCGCCCCCGAACTTGCCGCCGGCGTGCAGGATGGTCATGACCACTTCAACGGTGGGCTTGCCCTCGGTCGGGTGAATGTCCACGGGGATGCCGCGGCCATCGTCCACAACGCGGACTCCACCATCAGCGCGGAGCGTGATTTCGATGTGACTGCAGTAACCAGCCAAGGCCTCGTCAACAGAGTTGTCCACCACTTCATAGACCAAGTGGTGCAGGCCGCGGGGACCGGTTGAGCCGATGTACATGCCGGGGCGTTTGCGCACGGCTTCGAGACCTTCCAGCACGGTGATATCGCTGGCACCGTACTCCCTGGGCGCCTCCGCGGGCGTGTCAGGCTTGGGAACAGTCTCCTCTTCGGGCTCTACTGCCAAGGTCTCTGCATTGTCGTTAGCCACAGGCGCTTTCGACTCCTCTGTACTCGATGTCGGCCGTTCCCGGAGCTGCCCACGGCGAACCGCGGCCGCCAACGGGCACGTGACTGATTGCGCCGATTAGTCCGACGAAGGGGTCCCCAATGCCACAGGAGTGGATTCAGGACCCGACGACGTTTCACCGGCGCTCAGTGATCTACGCCAATTCTATCGTGGAAACGCGTGAATCCTTGCAAATACGGGGGCAGCCGAGAGCTGAATATGGCCGTAGGAGACCGCTGGCCCTATCTTCAGTGGCCCTATGGTGGTCCCGACGGGGGCCTATACGACTCGGGGGCGTTGAAACGCCCTGCACGCCGTTTAGCCGTAAGTGTCCCTCGGTCCGCGACCGTTAACGCTGCGTCCGCCTTTTCGCCAACTTGGAGCTGAAGGTCCAAGCACCTGAATGCTCGTTACCACTCCTTCTCCCAGTTCATTGCGGAACATCTCCAGGAGGCTGGTGCTCAGCAGCCGCAGTTGTGTAGCCCAGGCCGTGGAGTCGCAACGAACGTGGAGCGTGGTGTCGGTGAAACTCTCGGGCGTGCAGTGAGCGGAGATGTCCGGCCCAACCAGAGTCTCCCACTCCGCCATGACCGAGCCGACGGCCACAGGAGATGTCCAACCGCGTTCGGCCACCAAACGACCTACTACTTTTCCAAGTCCCAAGGGATCACGGCCGCTGCCGTGGAATTGGGTGAAGCCCCTGGTATCCCGCAGCCCTTTGCGTTTCGGAGCGGATCCAGGCCTCGGCGCGCGTTGCCGTACTTCGCCGCGGGCAGCTGCGGCTTCGCGCATCCGGTTTAAGGCCGCTTGGGCAGCGTCAATCTCATCCGGCTCACGGCCGGGCTGAAGTCCGTCGTGGCTATCCTTCGCCATCGATGCCTCCCGGAACAACGGTTACGCGCCGTCCGGCCAGCTCCTCGGGGATATCGGCATCGACGGCGGCAGTCACCAGTACTTGCTCAGCACCGGCGACGATTGCTGCCAGTTTACGCCGCCGGTGGACATCGAGTTCGGCGAAAACATCGTCCAGGATGAGGATGGGCGCAGTGCCACCGGTCCGGGCGTCATCCAGCATCACATAGTAGGAGGCCAGGCGCAGTGACAGGCACATGGACCACGTTTCACCATGGGACGCATAGCCCTTGGCGGGGGCCTGCCCCAGCACGAGTTCCAGTTCGTCGCGGTGCGGACCTACCAAGGAGATACCGCGTTCGAGTTCCTTTTTCCTGGAGGCTGCGAAGGCCTGGATGTAGCGCTCCGTAAGTTCATCAACAGACAGCACCCGGAGGTCATCAACCGACGCCGAAGGCTCCGTTCCCTGCTCGGCCGGCCCGCCGTCGTCGTCAAGTGCGCCCTGAATGGTTGAGCGGTAGACGGCTCCAGCGTCCTTGGAACCATCAGTAAGTTGGGCATAAGCGCTGTTCAGGTGGGGACGCAAGCGCTCCACAAGTTCCAGGCGTGCATGCAGGAGTTCCGCGCCGGCACGGGCCATGTGCTGATCCCAGACATCCAGGGTTGCCTCATGCCCGGCGGTGAACTTGCCGGCACGGGCCGATTTCAGCAGCGCATTGCGTTGCTTCAACACACGGTCGTAGTCGCTGCGGGTTGCGGCGTGCCGCGGAACGAGGCTCACCAGCAGCTCGTCCAGAAAGCGCCTACGGTTCGAAGGATCGCCCTTGACCAGCGCCAAATCCTCGGGCGCGAACAACACTGTTTGGCAGATCCCCAAAATGTCCCTGGCACGGACCGGGTTGCTGCGGTTGATACGTCCCCGGTTCGCCCGCCCGGAGTTGATCTCAAGCTCGATGACCGTTGACTGCTCGCCACGGACGAGCCTCGCCCGGATCATGGCGCGCTCCGTGCCGAAGCGAAGAAGCGGAGCGTCCGTGCTGACCCGGTGGGAACTCAACGTCGCCAGGTACCCGATGGCTTCCATGAGGTTGGTCTTGCCGATTCCGTTGGAACCCACCAAGACCGTCACGCCGGGGCCGAGTTTCAGGTCGACCTGTGCATAGCTTCGGAAATCCGTCAGCGAAAGATGTTCGAGGTACACGCCGTTTGCAGGACTCCTGCGGCCTAGTTGGCCGGACGGGTGGCGTGTCCGCCGAACTGGTGGCGTAGTGCGGAAACCATCTTCATGGCAGGTGAATTGTCTTCGCGGGAGGCAAAGCGGGCAAAGAGTGCGGCCGTGATTGCAGGTGCGGGCACTGCGTTGGCGATTGCTTCTTCCACGGTCCAACGGCCTTCACCGGAGTCCTCAACATAGTCATCGATCGAGGCCAAGCCCGGATCTTCGTCGAGGGCTTTGACCATGAGGTCCAAGAGCCACGAACGGACAACCGTGCCCTTTTGCCACGCACGGAAAGTCCCCGGAAGGTCCTTCACGATGTCTTTTGCAGCCAGCAATTCGTAGCCCTCGGCGTACGCCTGCATGAGGCCGTACTCTATGCCGTTGTGAACCATCTTGGCGTAGTGGCCGGCACCAACTCCACCAACGTGGACGAAGCTGTCTGCCCGTTCGCCCTCGGGACGGAGTGCATCGAAAACCGGCATGGCCAGTTGAATGTCCTCGTCGGCGCCGCCTGCCATGAGGCCGTAACCGTTCTGGAGGCCCCAAACACCGCCAGATACACCGCAATCCGCGAAGCGGATGCTCTTTTCTGCGAGTGCAGCAGCGTGCTTCTGGTCTTCCGTGAATCGTGAGTTGCCGCCGTCGATGACCAAGTCACCGGGGCTGAGTTTCTCGCCCAACTCCGTTACGACAGCATCCGTGATGGCACCGGACGGAACCATTACCCACACCAACCGAGGAGTGGGTAATGCAGCGATGAGTTCATCAACTGACCCGACGTCCGTGACGTCGGGATTGCGATCAAAACCTGTGACCTCAATGCCACCGTTCCGCATGCGTTCCCGCATGTTGAAACCCATTTTTCCGAGGCCGATCAGTCCGATGTGCACAGTGTGAACTCTTTTCTGTGGAGGTGGCGGGAGACGGTACCGGGCTGGGGCCAATTGGCTCGCAGCTAGTTGGGAAGGCGGACCGGCATCACTAGGTAGCGGTAGTCATCCTGGTCTTCGCCGTCTGCTTCAGCCTGGGCCGTGATCATGGCCGGTTTCGGGGCGGTGGTGAAGGAGAATCGAACGTACTTGGTTTCGATGACGCTCAAGCCTTCAACCAGGTAGTGCGGGTTGAAGGCAACGGTGATGTCTTCACCGGAAAGCTGGGCTTCCAGCTCCTCGGAAGCCTGAGCATCTTCACCAGTACCGGCGTCGAGATTCAGTAGTCCTTGGGTGAAGGCAAGACGGACCGGGGTGTTTCGCTCTGCCACAAGTGAGACACGGCGAACGGCCTCGACGAGTTCCTGGGTCTGGACTGTTGCGTGGATCGGCGTGGAGTCCGGGAAGAGTGAACGGATCTTGGGGTAGTCGCCGTCCACCAGAAGTGAAGTGGTGGTCCGTCCACCACTTTCGAAGCCAATGAGGCGGCTGTCGTCGTCAGCAAGCGCGAGGTTGATGTCGCCGCTGCCACCGAGGGTTTTGGCCACTTCGTTCAGGGTTTTGGATTTCACCAGTGCGCTGGTGGAAATGCCCGGGGTGACAGGCTTCCACGGGACCTCGCGCATGGCCAGGCGGTAGCGGTCCGTGGCGAGGAGCGTGATGAGGTCATCCTCGATCTCCATGCGGACGCCGGTGAGGATCGGCAGGGTGTCATCCTTGCTTGCTGCAATGATCACCTGGGATACGGCTTGGGCGAAAGCGTCGCCCGGCAAGGTACCGCTGATCGCAGGAAGTGCCGGAAGTGCCGGGTACTCGGACTCGGGCATGGTGGCCAGGTGGAAGCTGCTTCGGCGGCAGGTGAGAGTGACTTTGCTGCCATCTGTCTCAACTTCCACAGGAGCCGACGGAAGGCTGCGGCAGATGTCTGCCAACAAGCGCCCGGAAACCAAGATGGTGCCCTCAACAGCGATATCCGCGGGGATTTCCAAACGAGCTGAGGTCTCGTAGTCAAAGCTGGACAGGCTAACGGTTCCTGCCTCGGCTTTGAGGAGGAGGCCGGACAGCACGGGTACGGGCGGCCGCGGAGACAACGACCGCGCGGTCCACGTAACGGCTTCTGCCAGGACGTCGCGGTCGACTCTGAACTTCACGGAAGGGTGCCGCCTTTCATTGCTGCTGCCATGTAGTAGCTGCGGCTTCCTGCTTGGAGGCCGCTAAATCTTCGCAGTCCGGCACCGGAACCTGCATGGTCCGCACTTAGCGAACTACAAGCAGACCCGAGGATGGGAGCGCTGCTGACAGCTTAGCCGGAAGATCCGGGATTAACCCATCCCCGTCGGGCAGGCCCCCTCGTATGTGGATAGTCCAGGCCGGCTACGGCCTGGCTCTTGGTCTGTCGTTTGCGGGGCGGGATGGGTGGCAGAACGAGATTGTTATTTGAGGGATTTCAATTTTTTGGGATTCGTAGTGTTAATAACTGCTGTGGAAACTGTGGATAACCCGATCTCGCCGCGTCGTTTCGCGGTTAAGCCCTGTTCACGGATTGTGCGTTAACTGGGTTTTAAACAGGGTGTGGATGGGGACAACTCCCAGGCCGGTTTTTAACGATCCACAGATGGCTTAAGGGTTTTAAGCCCATTAACCGCGCTTGTCCCCTTAAGTATCCACAGGCTTATCCACATGCACCTGTTAATAAGGTATGTAGTGCCGGGCGCGATGTGGATTTCAGGAGTCGCGCTGCTGCTGTTTGATCCGGTTGGTCAGCTCCGTGACCTGGTTGTAGATCACACGGCGCTCGGCCATCAGCTCGCGGATCTTGCGGTCTGCGTGGATAACGGTGGTGTGGTCACGACCACCGAGCTCCTGTCCGATCTTCGGCAAGGACATGTCCGTCAGCTCGCGGCACAGGTACATGGCAATCTGCCGGGCCGTCACCAGGGTGCGTGTACGGGACTTGCTGCAGAGCTCTTCCATGCTGAGCTTGAAGTAGTCAGCTGTCTGGTCCAGGATCTGCTTCGCCGTGATCTCCTGGGCACCGTCGTCGGTGATGAGGTCCTTCAGGACCATCTCAGCGAGAGCCACGTCCACAGGTTGGCGGTTGAGGCTCGCGAACGCCGTGACGCGGATCAGCGCGCCTTCAAGTTCGCGGATGTTGCTGGAGATCTTGGAAGCGATGTACTCCAAGGCATCGTCCGGCGCGGAGAGACCCTCGCTGAGGCCCTTCTTGCGAAGGATAGCGATACGGGTCTCCAGTTCAGGGGGCTGGATATCCGTCAGGAGGCCCCACTCGAAACGGGACGTCATACGGTCTTCGAAGCCGGCGAGCATCTTGGGCGGCTGATCGGAGGTGATGACAACCTGCTTGTTGGCGTTGTGCAGGGCATTGAACGTGTGGAAGAACTCTTCCTGGGTCCGGTCCTTGCCCGCCAGGAACTGGATGTCATCGATCAGGAGCACGTCCACGTTGCGGTACGTGGTCTTGAAGCTGGTGCCTTCGTCATCGCGGATGGAGTTGATGAAGTCGTTGGTGAACTCTTCCGAGTTCACGTAGCGGACCCGGATGCCGCTGTAGAGCCGGCGGGCATAGTGTCCGATTGCGTGAAGCAGGTGGGTCTTGCCCAAACCTGAATCGCCATAGATGAACAATGGGTTGTAGGCCTTCGCCGGAGCTTCAGCCACGGCCACTGCGGCCGCATGGGCAAAGCGGTTCGATGAACCGATCACGAAAGTATCGAAGATGTACTTCGGGTTCAGTCGGCCAAACTCATGCGAGGTACTCGGCGGCGTGGGCTGCGGCTTCGGTTCGGCGAAGTCGGATACTGCGGAAAGCTCGACGGCGGGTTCGGGCTCTGCGTGGACGGGCACCAGATCGGTGTCTACGTCGATTGCACAGCGGATGTCGTCCGAGAAGACATTGCGGAGGGCATCGTCCAAGGCGTCCTTGACCTGCGTCTGAAGGACCTCGCGGGTGAGTTCATTGGGAACGGCCACCAGCAGGGTTGAACCGATGAGGCCCTGCGCCTGGGCGAGGATGACGAAACCGCGCTGACGGGGTGAGACCCGGTCGTCTTGTTCCATGAGGCTCAGCACCCTGCGCCAGGAACTTCCGACAGTGTTGGCGTGGTTGGCTTCGTCTACTGTCATCAATCAGTTCCTAAATACTTGCTTGCCGGCGTTGCTGGCAGCCGAAGTGTCTCCGGCGGCGCTGTTCTGGGCGATAATCCACAGAGTTATACACAGCGGGTGGACATTGGGCTACTGAGCCACTCTAGGGGATGGAATCGCTAGAAGATAGCTGGGAAGTTGCCTGTGGATAATTACACCGTTGTGGTTCTCAAAAGCGGCCTGTGAGCCACTTCATCCACAGGCTGCGAACTGCGGTTGGACACAGCTGTGGATACCTCCGCGGCAGGCTCCCGGTTTGACTGTGGGTCCCTTTTTGCCCTAACGTTGTGAAGTCCTTTGTGTCCGCTTTTGAGATCAGTTGTAACTCCGTACGTTCACCGTGCGGGAGGCAACGGCGGCAGGCACATACAAAACTTAGCGTCGGCCAGTTCTTCCCCTTTTTTGATCGGGTGGGCGCACCTTTGATCCACTGGAGTAACTAACGTGAGCAAGCGGACTTTTCAGCCGAATAACCGCCGTCGGGCCAAGAAGCACGGCTTCCGCCTTCGTATGCGCACCCGTGCCGGCCGTGCCATCCTGGCTGCCCGTCGCGGCAAGGGCCGCGTCGAACTGTCGGCGTAAATAACTGACTTGTCGGTCAGGGTCTTTTTGCAGGTTCGACGGTGCTAGCCACCCCTAACCGTCTGCGGACGTCTACCGACTTTTCAACAACTGTACGTTCCGGCGTCCGCAATGGACGCCGGAACTTAGTGTTATATACGGCCTCTATAGAGGCCGGGGAGCCGAGTCGA
This sequence comes from Paenarthrobacter sp. GQ52, assembly GCF_059759005.1. NCBI lineage: Bacteria > Bacillati > Actinomycetota > Actinomycetes > Micrococcales > Micrococcaceae > Paenarthrobacter > Paenarthrobacter sp. GQ52. The sequence goes on along the minus strand of NZ_JCAXEJ010000006.1, from coordinate 208,554 downwards.
ATCGGCTTCATTGTCTCCAAAGCCGTCGGGAACGCCGTGACCAGGAACCTCGTTAAGAGGAGACTGAGAGAAGCAGGCGCACTGTCCTTGCATACGCATGGAACGGGTCTGGCGGTAGTAGTCCGGGCGCTGCCCGCAGCTGCAACAGCCAGCTGGGAGCAGTTGCTCTCGGACTACAACGCCGCACTGGCAGTGACGACGAAGCGATTGGGTGGCTCAGCTCCACGCAACGCTTCGACCGAACACAACGGCACCACAACGGAAGGGACACCGCGTGCATGACATAAGCACCGCCGTCGTTCCTTCCTCAAGCGACCCCTCCGGGAAGGTTCCCCATGGGAGCCTTCCGGCGGCGGTAGGCACGTTCCTCTGGGAGCTGCCCCGCAACATCCTCATTCTCTTGCTGAAGGCGTACCGTAAGGTCGTCTCGCCCCTGTACGGCCAGGTTTGCCGTTTCTTCCCCTCCTGCTCGGCCTACGCCTTGGAAGCAGTGACGGTGCATGGCGCCGTGAAGGGCAGCTGGCTCGCAGCGAAAAGGCTCGCGAAATGTCACCCTTGGAACGCCGGTGGAGTGGACCATGTCCCCGCCGGTCACCGTCATTGGCCTGAAGGCCGGACGCCCACAATTGTTGTACTGAACAATCCGGACCAGTTCCTGGCTGCTCAGGCTGATGAAGAAGGCCGCTCGGCGGCCTAACGAATAGGGATATCGTATGGACTTCTTTGAAACAATCATGTTTCCGTTCAAGTGGCTGGTGTCAATCATCATGGTTGGCTTCCACGAGGGACTGAGCTTCATTGGGCTGCCCGCCGCGAACGGCTGGACGTGGACTTTGTCCATCATTGGCCTCGTGTTGGTGATCCGTGCCGCCCTGATTCCTGTATTCGTCAAGCAGATCAAAGCGCAGCGCGGCATGCAGCTGCTGCAGCCGGACCTGAAGAAACTTCAGACCAAGTACAAGGGCAAGACCGATCAGCTGTCCCGCCAGGCCATGGCGCAGGAACAGATGGCGCTGTACAAGAAGCACGGCACCAACCCGTTCTCGGCTTGTTTGCCGATGCTGATCCAGATGCCGTTCTTCTTCGCCCTGTTCCAGGTGTTGTCGGGCATCTCCACTAACGCCAAGCAGGGCCAGGGCGTCGGTGCCATGAGTCACGAGCAGGTAGTTCAGTTCGATTCGTCCAGCATCTTTGGTGCGCCGCTGTCCGCTTCGCTCCTTCACGGTGACCCCAGTGGTGGCAACAGTGCTGTGGCTGTTTGGGTTCTGAGCATCATCATGATCATCGCCATGACGGCGTCGCAGTTCATCACCCAGAAGCAGATCATGGCCAAGAACATGTCCGAAGAGGCCATGGCCAGCCCGTTCATGCGCCAGCAGAAGATGATGCTCTACATCCTGCCGCTCGTGTTCGGTATCGGTGGCATCAACTTCCCGATCGGTGTCCTCATCTACTGGACCACCACCAACCTCTGGACCATGGGCCAGCAGTTCTTCGTTATCCGCCGTATGCCTACGCCGGGATCCCCCGCAGCCAAGGCGCTGGAAGAGCGCCGTGCCGCTAAGGGCCTGCCCCCGCTGCTGGGTGGAAAGAAGAACGCCGCCGCGGACGCTGCCGCTGAAGCCGAAGCTGCCGCTGCGGCAGCCGCCGAAATCAGGGCCCAGCGCGTCCAGCCACAACGTAAGAACAGGAAGAAGAAGTAATGTCTGCCGAGAGCACCGAAGAAGCAATGACCGCTGTGACCGAAGACCAAGAGGACTCGCAGGAAGAGACGCAGTCCAAGACGGCCAGCCGTTTGGAAGAGGAAGGCGACATCGCCGCCGACTACCTCGAAGAACTCCTGGATATCGCCGACATTGACGGCGACATCGACATCGAGGTCCGCAACGGGCGCACATACATCTCCATCGGTGCTGATGAAGAGTCAGCAGCGCTGGATAGTCTCGTGGGGCGGGATGGAGAAGTTCTGGAAGCCCTGCAGGAACTGGCCCGTCTTTCGGTCCTTTCGGCCACCGAAAGCCGTTCACGTCTTGTCCTGGACATCAATGGCTACCGCAAGGAACGCGCCGGCGTACTTCAGCAGATCGCCGAGGATGCTGTGGCGAAGGTCAAGGCTGATGGCGGCACGGTTGCCCTTGAGCCGATGAGTGCTTATGAGCGCAAGATCGTCCACGACGCCGTTGCTGATCTCGGATTCGTCTCCGAGTCCGAGGGCGAAGGCGCCGGCCGCCACATCGTCGTTTCGGCTGACTAGCAGCTCATGGTTGAAATCACGGCAGCTGAACTGGAAGCGGCAGAGAAAATCTTTGGGGAGCGCTTGGATCTTGCCAAGCGCTACGTGGAACATCTGGCTACGTCAGGTACTGAACGCGGACTGATAGGTCCCCGTGAGATTCCGCGCCTTTGGAGTCGTCACGTCCTGAACTGTGCAGTAATTGAGTCCGCCATTGCCATAGACAGCCATGTTGCTGACGTCGGGTCCGGCGCGGGCCTTCCGGGCCTTTGCCTGGCAATTGCCCGCCCTGATCTCGAGCTGACCTTGATTGAACCACTGGAGCGACGCGTCATCTGGCTCCAGGAGGTTGTGGATGACCTCGGCCTGGACAACGTCACCATCATGAGGACCCGGGCTGAGCTCGCGGTCGGAATGGTGGATGCTGACGTCGTTACAGCACGGGCTGTTTCTGCCCTCTCCAATCTGGCTGGTCTCACCATCCCTCTCCTGAATGGTCATGGTGAAGTAGTGGCCATCAAGGGACGCAGCGCTGCGGAAGAGATCGAGAAGGCAAAGAAGATCATCCGCAAGCTTGGGGGCGTGGAAACGTCAGTTGTGGTTTGTGGACAGGAACTTTTGGAGGAACCCACCACCGTGGTGAGGATCATCGTCAACAAGCCCGGAAAGACGGCGTAGGTCCCGCTCGGTTTCCCGCGTGTCGGCGGTCGAGCGGTTAGGCTAGAGAACGGCAGCAAGCGCCGAATGAGAGTGAGAGTGTGACCAGTGGGTAGTAGTGAAACCTCCACGCAGCGAATTCCCCCGTTTATGTCTTTGGGGTCCGCGCGGGCCATGGCTACACCCTCTGCATCTCTCCAGTCCGCAATAGTGCGAACTGATTCGGTTGATAACGCTGCCGTTTCACGTGAAACCGTCTCAGATGGAGTGCGTAACGTCATGGATTCCATCGATGATTCGAGTCCCATCGCCCGCCAGTTGGCTAACGAAACCCGACGCCGCGAACGGCTGATCGGCCGGGAACTGCCCAAGCCTGACAAAACCCGCATCTTCACGGTTTCCAATCAAAAGGGCGGCGTGGGTAAGACCACCACTACCGTGAACATTGCTGCCGCCTTGGCGTCTGCCGGTCTCAACGTGTTGGTGATCGACATCGACCCCCAGGGCAACGCCTCTACAGCTTTGGGTATTGAGCACCACGCTGACGTAGACAGCATCTACGATGTGCTCATCAACGATCTTCCGCTCAAGGAAGTTGTAGCTCCGTGCCCTGACATACCCAACCTGATCTGCGCGCCCGCCACCATTCATTTGGCCGGCGCCGAGATTGAGCTTGTTTCACTTGTTGCCCGCGAGCAGCGACTTCGCCGTGCTATTGACGTGTACGCCAAGGAGCGGGAGAACAATGGCGAGGGCCGGCTGGACTTCATCTTCATCGACTGCCCTCCCAGCCTGGGGCTGCTGACAGTCAACGCCTTCTGCGCCGCCAGTGAGGTGCTGATTCCCATCCAGTGCGAGTATTACGCTCTGGAAGGCCTGAGCCAATTGCTCAAGAACATCGAGATGATCCAGAAACACCTGAATGCAGACCTCGTTGTCTCCACCATTCTCTTGACCATGTACGATGGCCGCACGAACTTGGCTGCGCAGGTTGCATCCGAAGTACGCCAACACTTCCCCGAGCAGGTTCTGGGCGCTGTAGTTCCTCGGTCGGTACGCATCTCTGAAGCTCCGAGCTATCAGCAGACAGTCATGACGTACGATCCTTCTTCGAGCGGCGCGCTTTCCTACATGGAAGCCGCCGCCGAAATAGCTGAACGCTAGAATTCTTGAAACACTGCAACAGCTTGGGCCGGTCCGTGCTCGGCTATTCCATCGGAGGGATGAATCAATGAGCGAAAAGCGAAGGGGCCTCGGCAGGGGTCTTGGGGCTCTCATTCCTAGCTCGGCCGCGGCCCAAGGGAACGGTACCGCACCGTCCCGGCCCGTGGATCTATTTTTTCCCGAGGCCCGGAAAGCCGAGGAGCCTGCGACGGTAGAACCCGCGCTTGAGCAATCGGATGCTGTTGATTCAAAACCGTCTCCTGCAAAATCGCCTTCCAAGGCCTCGGCGACGAAGTCCTCCAGCACAAAGACATCGACGTCGGCAAGGTCGGCTTCGAAACCCTCCGCTTCGCGTGCTCCCGCCGCTAGCAAGCCAGGTTCAGACGTAGCAGGTACGACGGCGGCCGCCGCGCCTGCCGTCGCATCCCCGGGCTCCGCAGCCGCGCCTGCCGCCGCATCCCCGGGCTCCGCAGCCGACGTGGAGCTGGTGGAAGTCCCTGGAGCGCGGTTTGCTGAGATCCCCGTCGGGGACATCCACCCTAATCGCAAACAGCCTCGTTCGGTCTTCGATGAAGACGACATGGCCGAGCTGGTGCACTCCGTGCGGGAAATCGGGGTCCTCCAGCCAATTGTCGTACGTACTTCAACCGAAAAGGGTGGAGAACCGTATGAATTGGTCATGGGTGAACGTCGCTGGCGTGCAGTGCAAGCCGCGGGACTCGAAACGATCCCTGCGATTGTCCGTGATACCACCGACGATGACCTTCTCCGTGATGCCCTTCTGGAAAACCTGCATCGGAGCCAGCTGAATCCGCTGGAAGAAGCAGCAGCGTACCAGCAGCTCCTGGAGGATTTCGGCACCACGCACGAACAGCTCGCAGACAGGATCGGTCGGTCCCGTCCGCAAGTATCCAACACGCTGCGACTGCTTAAGCTTCCACCATTGGTTCAACGCCGAGTAGCCGCGGGTGTCTTGTCCGCCGGGCATGCTCGGGCCTTGCTTGCACTCCCCGATGCTGCGGCTATGGAACGAATGGCTCAGAAGATCGTGGCGGAGGGTATGTCCGTCCGTGCCACCGAAGAATCAGTTGCTCTCTACCAGGATCCCACTACGCCGGCCAAGAGCAGCATCCCGAAGCCCAACGCCCGGCACGAACGGTTGGACTACCTCGCTTCATCGCTCTCGGACCGTCTGGACACAAACGTGAAAATCACTTTGGGTGCACGCAAGGGACGCGTCAGTATTGAGTTCGCCAGCGTTGAGGATCTCAACCGCATTATGGATGTCTTGGGCCCTGGCGCAGAGGACTAAATACAACTATCGATGAATGGGGCTCACATATGCCATGTGGGTCCCATTTGCTGTTAAGCTCATCAAGTCATGCACGGTTTTCGTCAAAATCCTGCGACTTCCGTTAGGTTCCGTGTTTCACGTGAAACCACGTGTCTGCTTGATGCAATGCGGGAGCTGAGCCGAACGAGCGCCTAGTTGTCGTGTGCGTGTTGCCGCTTGGTTCACCGAGGATGCAATCGGACAACCAGGTCACCACTGTCACGAATTTCCCCCGAGTGGCCCTAGCTTGGAGTTGGTACGCTGACTTCTCTCCACATTTCCGAGGTTTCGCCAGCAATACTACGGTCTTCCCATCCGATCCGGGCAGCACGGGAGATCCGTGACCCACTGCCGTTCTGCAGCTTCCTCAGTGGCAACACTAGTGTGGTGGAAAGGTTGGGGTCCCTATTCGCGCATTCGGGAGTTGGGTCGTCGTCTCGAAGCACGGCGAATAGGTGGAGTTCCATCGGCTTCGGATAGCCACGGACACCGGGCCCTGTGCGAGTACGTTGTCAGGATAAATCGAACGACGTAGCTGAGACCAATCTTCGAAATTATAAGAATAGCGGTGTCCACAAGACGGCTAGTTTCACGTGAAACGTGCGGTCGGGTAGGCCCCCCAAGGTATTTGGTCTGCTTCGGCATGTTCCTTTTGGGGTTTCCCGGCTCATTCCGGGAAATTTGGTGTTTATCTGATCGTTTATGGCCGTGACATCGGGACCTATGGCAGTCAAGGACATAGTTGGGAGGTTTCTGAGTCGCCGTTCCAGAGACTAGGCAGGATACGGGCTATAACTGACGGCCTCGTTTCTATAGGGATTTGCATTGGTTCCCTTCCACAACAGAGGGACGGCTCAATCATGGATCCTCCTTCGCTGGATGTGATCTGAAGCTGTAAGCAGGGTGATATTTCGCGCGCAAGGATCAGCGAGGTTTGGGTTCGGAGTCCCCTCGCGAACCAGCGTTGGTATTGCGCTGAGGCGGGCGACTAGCATTCGAAGTGAGGGCGCACGCAGGGAATTGTTATGTTTCACGTGAAACGCAGCTATTAGACGGCAGGAGTGTGCGCCTCGACATGGGTAGCTTCGGTCATGCACGAGCGGCATATGCGTGCGTGGTCCTGCTACGGTCTTGGACGCGCCCGGCAGCGTGAATTCTCCTGATATCGGAACGCAAGGTGATTATTCTGCGACCGTTTCACGTGAAACAGTGCTCTGTTACTCGACCCTTCTCCACATTGCTTCGGCTACAGATGAAAAACCAATGCGCACGTCGGGTGCGTTCATGTAACAGCCTGGCGACGTAGCATTTGCCGCCTCGCCATTGCGAAGCCTGTGGGTTGCTTCTGCGCAGCGCGCCCAGAAAGTCTCCATTCGCTGACGTGCGATGCCTTGACAGGTACCCGGCCGTGGAGGCGGCAACATTCGTGTTCACCTCGCCAGGGACAGGATGGCTGTTGCCTCGTGTCGAGTTCCTTGGAATGGGGGCTCCAAACGCGTCATATGCGTAGGACCCCGAACCGGTCCCATGTCGGCGCCCATCCATCGCCTTGGGCCTGCCCTTCTGATGGACCTTCGGTTCAATGCCCACATTCCCAAATGGGTGAGTTGTTCTGGGAAGAACGCCTTGCCGCCGGGCTTTCCAGCGTGCCGAGACGCTTAACGGCCGTACAGGCAGCCGAGAATCGTTCAGGAAGGGTTTGGGGGGGGGTTACATAGCCGAGAACGCTATTTCTCCCCCGGACCCCCTTCTCGGGCCCGTCCTCGGAGATGCAGTGGGACGCGCAGGTTGCCGAGGGCTGGCAGCGGAAGAGTAGTCTGCCAATGCTTCTCAGCAGCGGAGAATCTACTTCCGCTGAGTCGTTTCCCTACACCTACCTAGGCCTTTTCCTTCATTGGAACGGGCTGTCCTCCCTCAGGAGCTGATGCGCCCCTGCCGCCTTAGACAGCAGGGCCTTCGCCGCCAGCTGCTCAAGGGTGTATTGGGGCTCCAAGATGGCGGCTGGGCACGCCTGCGGGTGAAACGTGCTCTTCGGCGCGGATTCGACTTCGGCGTGGATTGGTCTTCGTAGTTCCTTTAAAGAGGTGCAGGGCACTCCGGTGTCGGCGCGGATAGTGAGTCCCCAATCAAAGTCTGCCGAGATCCTGGGGAAATATGGCAAATGATGTCTAACCGCTTCCCGAGGGCGGCACGACTTAGCTGGGACTCATAGTGGGTCAAGCAACGCTATGACACCAGGGATAGTCCCTTACAGCGTTCCCTGCATCCATTACAAAGGGCCGGGAGATGTTGAAGCAGTTGGATCTGTGCAGCGTAGGTAAGGACACTGCAGGTCACAGTGATGAAGCACACGATTGGTCTGATGTTGGAGAACTGACTTTATAGCCTGAGAGGCTCGATCACCACTATCCAAGTCCAGAGCCTCCGGCCGGAAGCAGAGCCTATTGTTAGAGCCTGACACACGGAGCCGGAAGCCCCCGCAACACACAGAGGTGCCGCTGTCTTGTTTCACGTGAAACGGCGCTGTAGGGGTTCTGTTCGAGGCAGTGCGGGTGCCCTCGGAGGCCGGGAGGCTGCGGTGGATAAGTCGGTGGATAACCATGTGGAAAACGTTGGGGATAACTCTGTGGATTGCCAAGGGATTCGCATTGACCGCCTTGGTCCTCCTGCAGGTCCAGGGATCCAGCGGAGGGGCCTATTGATCGTGAGATGCTCAATATGTCGTGATCTGTGATCGGTCAGTGCAACTAGTGCGCCCCATATTGTCCAGTGAGCCCAATTTTCATTGATTTAGCGGGCTACGACCCGGGTTGGGCGCTTCCGGATCGGCCAACCCCAGTATCTGCTCTTCAGGTCACCACGGTCTTCACCTATTCCACGTATCTGCGACTGCGATATCCACTTGTAAGTCAAATGTGGGCAATGTCATGAGCGGTGGATAAGCCTGTGGATAACATTGTGCATAAGTCGGTGGATAATTACCGCTGTCGCCGCCTAACTCCTAAGCCTCCCCCTGGTTGGCTTTGGTGCAGGAGGCACTTGAGTGCACTGCATCTGCGTGGACGACGAGGGCTTATGACCTCCCTCTCTGCGGAAGGCGGGTCGAGTTGCGATCGTCACTTGAATAGGACGTGCTCACGCGGAGCTTCGTCTCCTGTGCCTGCGCCACACTCCATGACGTTCAATGGGAGAACAGCATTCAGCTCGGCATATTCATCCGATGTCTACGGGCCTATGCGCAGGGATGACTGAACTAAGTGGTCGATCGTATGCAAGCAGCAAGTTCAATCTCATGCGTCACGGTCTCCTGACAAGACGCAGTTGACCGCGCCCATTGTCTCCCCGGGCCCAAAGAATCAAGTAGCATCGACTCCTGTCTCGGTCAGGCTTTGGCAACCGGCGTCATTCATGTCGGTCATTATGAGACCTCCTGCTTTGCGACTTCCACCTGCATTCACGCACGACGACTTGAACCCACACTGTTTCACGTGAAACGTTCCGCATTCCTCTTCGTTGTTTCACGTGAAACAGCCGAAGGTGACCCAAGGATTGCCAAGGCTTCCGATGGGGCATCCAGAGGTTCATGAGCCCTGAATAGCGCAGCACGGTGCCCGCCGAGGCGATGTGGATGCGCCAGGCTCTAGCCGCTCAGCTTCGATGATGATGGGGGCTTGTGTGCCGCCCGGGTTTGCTGGCCGCAGTCGGCAATGGCCTTTCGCGTTCAGTGGAGTGGTTATATACGTGTCATTCAATTCTGAGTCGCCCGAAGCAATTGTCGGTGTAGCGCCAACAATAGTCCTGCCTGCATTGGTGGGTGCGACACGATGCCTCGATGGATGTCTCCTTCTGCGTCGGGGCGAGCCAGTCGGGTGCGGGTCGGAGATGAATTTGCACGGGCTCGCTCGTGGGTGGCCTGCGTGCCGACTGCGAACTCGGAGCTCACCCGTCGCGGACGACGCCACTCTAGTTGTGGGCTGGCGCAGCGAACTTCAGGGCGGCTCATCTTCCTGCGCACTACGAAGCCAAATGACTCAACAAATGCTGCAAGGGCCTGATCACCTTTGATCCTTGCGAACCAATAGCTGGTGCTCTATTGGGTGGTAGGGAAACGACAAATAGTGCGAAAAGCCCGACAAACCGTGCACTGTTTCACGTGAAACGCTGCTTGCTTGAGCCAAGGGGTGGTCGCTCGTCCGCACATGCCCGCGCTATGTGTTGGCAAGAATCATTACCGACGTGCTCAGACCACGAGGCAGGAATGAGAACTTCTTGTGTTCAGCTTCAATTGAGCCTTTGGCTGCCCCCTCCTGAGAGTGGCGGCACCCTGTCGGAACTAAGGACCCGGCAAGAGGATCTCCAATGAACTCCCAGCACACTAATCCGACGTGGCAGGGCGGAACGCCGGCGGAACGCGGTTCTAGTGAGATGTATGGTGCAGGCGGAGCTCCAGCTGTGCTCCTCTAAACGCTAGGTGGAGTCGTGCGGCGTAGGGGCAGTGTTGCGCGTGGATGTAATCGGATGGGGCGCTGGAGTGTGGCCTGGTCTCGGCGTGACGCTTGGGAGCGTCGACCTGATTCGGCACTGTTTTTCTGCGCGCAAACCTGGGCTGTGTGGTGGTTGGGTAGCTAATACGCGCCTAGCCGCACTCCTTATTGATGAGATGTCGGCTGTCTGTAGGAGATTAGAGCAACTGGCAATGCCTGAAGTTGCCATGGAGGCCCAACCTACGGAGACCATGCGCGAAGATGCCCTGACCATTTTGTAGCTGTCTAGCGGCAGGAGCGGCATTCAGTGGGTCATCGTCGTGTAGCGGTGCCAAGATCCCCCGAAGGCACTCGCCGCCAAAAGAGCGCGTCTGGCGGCTAACAGGGTCCCCTAGGGGTGCCGTAGGAGGCGGTGCAACCACAGCGGAGCCTGCACAGCCCTGACTTGGCCGTTGAGTCTCTAGGGACGACGGATTCTTCGATTTCAAGGGATATGGATTGGAGTTGGATGACAACATAACCTTCCAAAGGTCGTTATCGCGGCATATGGAACCGCAACCGAACCAGACTTTGACTGTGACACCACTCAGCCCAGTCCGAAATTGTCCCAGTTGAGCCGATTTTCCGCGTAGTTCGTTCGATTCCCCGCCGTCCGGTCATGGCGCAGCCAAGGGACATCCCAGCCAAGCGCACTGAAACTATCCGTGCCGATAGAAGCGCGCAACAGATTGCCTCCCAATTGTCGCTGTGGTGCACTTAATGGCTGTTCTGCTGATTTAGCCGGCCGCCCAGCCAAAGGCGCAGTCGCAGCGATGCAACCGAGGACGTTTCACGTGAAACTGGCAATGACGTCCTAGGGTGACACAACGGGCAGACACCGTGAACGCGAACGCGCTGTTTCACGTGAAACAAGACTTCCCGTACGGACCAGCGTCTTTTCCCACGTCAGAGATCCCTCATTTCGTCGATATTGGTGCTCTAGACGTGGGACGGACTCAGCACCACTAACGCTGCCGCGCACCCGAGTCACTACTAAACTCGTTCCCCGCCGACGGGCGGTACAGGCCAGGTTGTAACATTTCCTCAAGCAGCGCGAAGTTAAGCGGGACCCGATACCGCCCCACCAGCCCAGCTAGATCGCCGCCGTGACCCGAGACTAGGACTCGGAGGATCCGGAGTGGACGAGGGAGGTTCCGGGCGAGGACCCTCAGCGACGCGGCTCCTACTGGGAGAAGTCAATCTACTCGGCGGGCCGGGAATGAGAAACACGCGACCTGGAGATCTAAAGGGGTGTGTTGAGCTGACTTCTCCCTACCCCTGGTAGGGAGAAGTGAAGTGACCAATTCTGAGAAGGAGTGAGCCTGTCCAGAGCAAGAAGGTTGTTTAAGAGACCTATTCTGGTTTATGTCCTTCTGAGCAGCAAAAAGCCGGCGGCTTCCGCTCCCTCGGGAGCAGCAACCGCCGGCTTTCTACGAATTAGATCAGAAGAGAAGCCTAGGACAGGACGTCCGCAAATTCCTTTTCGAAGAACTGCTTCGGCTTGGCACCGATGACAGTGCTCTTCACTTCTCCCCCACTGAACAGGTAGACGGCCGGGATGGACGTGATGCCATATTCGGCGGCGATCGCGGGGTTGTCGTCGACGTTGAGCTTTACTACGTCAACCTTCTCGCTGTACTCAACGGAGATCTCGTCCAGGATGGGACCGAGCTTGCGGCAGGGGCCACACCACTCTGCCCAGAAGTCCACGATGACCGGCTTCTCGGAAGCCAAAACATCCGTGCTGAAGCTTGCGTCAGTTACGTCTTTTGCGTTGCTCATAACTTTTCCCTTCGTATGGTTGCTTGGATGCAGTCTAGGAGTGCAGGTCTGCGAGGTAGTGCTCTACGTCAAGGGCAGCCACACAACCGGAGCCCGAAGCCGTGATGGCCTGGCGGTACGTGGGGTCGATGACATCGCCCGCGGCGAAGACACCCTTGATGTTGGTTCGGGAGCTACGGCCTACTACGGCGATGGTTCCCTCGGGGGTCAGATCAACCTTGCCCTTGATGAGATCCGTGCGGGGGTCGTTGCCGATGGCCACAAACACGCCGGTGACTGCGAGTTCGGACTCGGTGCCGTCCACCAGGTTCTTCAGCTTCAGGCCGGTGACCTTGTCTTCACCGAGAACATCTTCAACAGCGGTGTTCCAGACAAAGTTGATCTTCTCGTGAGCCTGGGCACGGTCACCCATGATCTTTGAAGCCTTGAGGGTATCGCGGCGGTGGACAACGGTAACGGACTTCGCGAACTTGGTGAGGAACAGTGCTTCCTCCATGGCGGAGTCGCCACCACCGATAACGGCGATGTCCTGATCCTTGAAGAAGAAACCGTCACAGGTTGCACACCAGCTAACTCCGTGGCCGGAAAGGCGCTTTTCGTTGGCCAGGCCGAGCTCGCGGTATGCCGAACCTGTGGACAGGATGATGGCCTTCGCCTGGAAGGTCTCCCCCGTTCCGATGGTCACAGTCTTGATGTCGCCGTCGAGGTCCAGCTCGGTGACATCCTCGAACTGGATCTCGGTGCCGAAACGAGCGGCCTGCTTTTCGAAGTTCTCCATCAGGTCCGGGCCCATGATGCCCTCCGGGAAACCCGGGTAGTTTTCCACGTCCGTGGTGTTCATCAGTTCGCCACCAGCTGTAACGGAACCGGCAATGAGCAGAGGCTTCATGTTGGCGCGGGCGGTGTAAACGGCGGCGGTGTAGCCGGCAGGGCCTGAACCTACGATGATGACGTCACGCACCTGCGATGCGCTGTTTTCTGCAATGCTCACGTGGCGTGAACCTCTTCCTTAGTCGATGCTGCGGCTTTCGGGGCAGCCACCTGACTCAACCCCTGTTGCTTTCCAAATATTCCGTTGGAGTTGGGGACCCTAAAGCCACCATCATTCAGGGTACCGTCTGCAGGCATGCCGAATCTAAGCGGTGACGCCAATGTAGGTAGCAGTAGAGGCCGTTCCGACGAGTCAAAACGGCCTCTACTGCTACCTAGTTGGGTTTGGCTACTGGACCGTGACCTCGGCCAGGCGCAATCCGAATCCGAATCGCGTCTTCGGTGCAGCCAGCTTCGGGAGTGCGCTGATGACTACGATGACGTACTGGGTCTGCGCCGGTGCTGCAAGCGGCATGGTCAGTTCCGGGGACGTGAAGCTGTTTGTGCCCACGAGTTTTGCGCCGTCCATCGCAGGACGATCGTTGGTGTAGACGCTGATGCTACCGCCGGAGCCACCCAACTGGTTGAGTACTACCGACTTGACCTCGGTGGGTTCCTTGAGCTTAACCACAAGGGGCATGTCTTCGAAGAGCCCACCCCAGTTTGCAGACGCGAATTCCATGTCCGACCAGTAGCTGGCAGCGTTACCGTCAAAGGCCCTGGCAAGGTCCTTGTCATAGGTGGCGGCGAAGGGGAAGTCGCCGAGGCGCGTGATGCCTTCAATTTCCGGTGGTGTGGCCGGGGCCGGAGCTTCTGTGGGCGCGGGTTCCTCGGTTTCCGCGGCGGAAGATTGAGGGGCAGGCGTGCTTTGCGTCGCGGCAGGTGCACCACTGGGCAGGAGGCTACCCAGATTGGTCACCGCAAGCACGAGTCCGACCACCAAGACAGCTGCGAGAAGGCCGCCTACCAGCCAGCGCAGGGAACGCGGTTCCTTCTCAGGAGCCTCGTCTTCGTAAACTTCCTCGTCCTCGTAATCGTCCGTAACAGCTGACGACGCCGGGAAGCTGCTTGGCGCGCGATCGTAGCCGGAGTCGGTCCCCCGGCTTGCTACACCGGAACCACCCGCAGCTGCAGCGGCGCCTGAGCCGCTAAAGCCGTAGTCCTCTTCGGACCACAGCGAAACCTTTGGCTCCGCAGCAGACTCGCGGCTGGCGGGCGGCGAGACGGGCGAAGTCGAAACGGGCTGCGATGAAACAGCCTGGGTGGGCGGCTGCGAGGCAACAGCAGGCGACGCTCCGCCCCTGGAACCAGGGCCGGCAGAGGCAGCGCCAGCGTCGGCAGAACCAGTAGCGGCAGCTCCGGCGTCGTTGTTCTTGGAACCCGCATGCTTCAGCGCTGCAGCGGCAGCAACACCCGCTGCTCCGGCACCGGCAGCGGCCGCTGCCAGCTTCCCCGCGATACCGCTCTTCGGTGAAGAGGGGCTGGACGAAGGCATAGGCGGTACGTGAGGCGCGGTGCGTGCTGGGGCAGCAGGCGCCGAGTCAGGCTCATCGTTGGACTCGGACGGGATGGGGTAGCCGTTTTCGTCGTACTGGATGTACTCGGCGTCGTGCTCGTCATCCTCGTACAGGCCATCGTAAGTTTCAGGCTCATAGGTGCGCGGCTGGCCGAAGATCTCGCTTCCGAGCGTTTCGGTGAAGAAAGGCTCGATGTACGGCGGGTTGGTGGCGACCACAAGGTCCAACAGATCGGGGGCGGTGCTGTGGTTGGTGATCAGGTACGTGGTGTTTTCACTGATGCCCAAGTCCAGGATCTGAACGTGGCCCGGCCTCTCCCCAGTGGCTACTTCGCGGGCGCTCTGAGCAACCTGCTCGGCATTCCCGGGACCGGCAACAAGGATGCTCACGGGACGGTTGAGGACTTGGTCCACGCCGTCGAGCACCTGATCTTGGTCATGCGAGGTCAATACATTGGCCGTGACCTTGTAGCGGCCGCCAAGTACTGATCCGACGTCGATCGGGTGGGACACGTGTTCCTCCTAGGCTGTCCGGCAGCTGCGGTCCTGCACATGGCTCCCCCGGCGAGCCGGTTGAACCGCTTTTGCAACTACCTATATTCGTTTCTAGCCTAGCGGATTGACGCCCGCCGCCCACGTTGGCGCCACCGGCTTACTTCCTGTGGTTGCGCTTAGTGGGGAAGTACGGATTCTGTCCTGCGTCGCCTTGGTATGTCCGCCGACCCGGCAAGGGGACCTGCGGACGGAACCTGCCGCCGCGAGCCGTGCCGGGCGTGTCTTCCTCCGGCAGGTAGTTCTTGGGTGCGTCAGGGGAGTTTCCGGCGGCGGGTTCGGCAGCCCGCTGTGGAGCGAGCGCAGGCCCGGCCCTGAAGGAGGCAGCATCGAACTCGCCGGAGATGCGCGGAATCAGACCTGTATCGTCCGAGACCGTGGCGCGTGCCGGCGTCGTGGGTTCCGGTGCTGCACCGGTGACAGGTGCGGGTGCTCCTCGGCCCAGACGGCCCATGAGCGGACGTAGGAGGTCGCGCAGTTCGGTGACGTGGAAGACGCGCAGGAGGACCAGGTAGGCGAGCAGCATGACGGGCCCGACGACGACGACAGTCACCAAGGCGGCCGGCCGGCTGCTCCACGCGAAGCCGTCAGCGCGGTAGCTGCCCAAAAGCCACAAGGCCCCAGCGCCGGCTAGCGCAGATCCCAAGCCCGCGTAACCCATGCGAATGTACGAATTGGCAATGCGGGGACCGTCCAGGTGACCCAACAAGCGGCGAAGGAACACCACGCTGATCACCACAGAGAGGATGTTGCCCAGTGTGTAAAGGATGGCGATCGCGTAGATGATCTGGCCGACGGGGAGGAACTGGATGAAGAACGCTCCCACCACGTAGATCACGGCCAGCCACAACTGGACATACAGGGGCGTACGGGCATCCTCGTTGGCGTAGAACACACGGGACATCATGAAGTTCGCACTCAGGAACGGTGTGCTCAGGGCGAGGATGGTGAGCGTTTGGGCCAGCATGACGCCGTCCTGCGGTTCGCCGCCGGAGAAGAACATGCCCAGGGGGCCGGCCAGCGCGAACAGCGCCAGGGCACCGAAAACCGTAGCGACGGCCATGGTGCGGAGACCGTGGGACAGGGCGTCACGCAGTTCGGCTTTGTTGCCGTCCTGCGATGCGCGCGTCATGCGGTTGAAGAGGACGGTGGCCAAGGACAACGCGATGATCGAGTGCGGCAGCAGGTACAGCTGGCTGGCGACTTCCAGCACGGCGTTACCTGGGAGGACGGCCGCAGCGGCTCTGTCCCCGGCGTTGTCCAAACGGAGGCGCTCGGCACCGGGAATCGTGGCGATCCTCATGACGTAAAGGAACGCCAACTGCCCGACGGCGGCCGTCGCCAGCGTCCACACACTCAGCTTTGCTGCCTGGCCGAGTCCAACGCCGCGCCAGCCGAAACGAGGCCGGAGCCCAAGGCGCAAACGGAAGACAGGAACGAGCAGGATTGCCGTCTGGGCGACCACACCAAAAGTAGAGAAGCCAGCAATCAGGAGCGTCTGGGTGGGTCCCCAATTGTCCAAAGTGTGCGGGTTGTAGACGTTCTCGCCCAGAATCCAGATGAACATCCCCAGGCCGGCGATGGCCACGAGGTTGTTGAGGATGGGGGCCCACATGGCGGGCCCGAACGCTCCGTGGGCGTTCAGCACCTGCGTGAGGAGGGCGTAGAGCCCGTAGAAGAAGATCTGAGGCAGGCACCAGAAAGCGAAGGTGACTGCCAGCGCTTTCTGTTGCTCGGAATAGCCCTGGGTGGTGAGGTCGATGACCAGGGGCGCCGCAAGTGTTACTAGCGCCGTCAGCGCCAGCAGCACCAGGACTGCGAGTGTCAGCAGGCGGCTGATGTAGTCCGCGCCGCGGTCCGGGGCCTTGCTGGCCTTGATGATCTGAGGGACCAGGACGGCATTGAACACGCCGCCTGCTACCAACAGGAAGATCAGGTTCGGCAGGTTGTTCGCGTTAATGAACGTGTCATTGATCGTGGAGCCCAGGCCGAGGGCGGCACCGAGCATCCACGTTTTGGCGAAGCCAAGGAACCGGGAAACCAGCGTTCCTGCTGCCATGATGGCGCTGGAACGTGCTTCTCCGGATTGAACGGACTGGGTTGTTTTGGCTTCAGACATCGCCTTTATCGTCCCATGTACCCGGGTCAGAGGTGTTCGGGCAGCACTTCCCGTGCCAAATCGGCGATGCGGCGTTCATTCGGGAAGGACAATTTCCGGGCCAGTTCCTGGATGGGAACCCATGCGGCGTCAACGGCCTCCTGGTCCGGATCATTCTCGATGGTCAGCTCGCCGCCCGTGGCCCGGAGCAGAAAATGGTGCACGGTCTTGTGGACGCGGTGGCCGCTCACGGTGAACCAGTAGTCGATGCTGCCGAGGGGCGCCAGGATGCTGCCTTCGATGCCGGTTTCCTCGGCGATCTCACGTACGGCGGCTTCCTCGTTGTTCTCGCGACCTTCGGGATGGCCCTTCGGGAGGCACCACTCAAGCCGGCCACCCCTATTAAGGCGGGCGATAATCGCAACCCGGAGTTCGCCGTCGGACGTGTCTACTACAACGCCACCGGCTGACACTTCCTCCACAGTGGGAAGCGAGGCCTGCACCGGATGCTGCTGGGCGGGCGCGACGTGCGCACCGATTGCCGACGGCAACGGTGCGTTTGTCCTCCTGCCAGGAGCGCTCGGGATCGGGTTGGCCATGAGGTCCACTCTAACGACTCTTGCCCTCGAGTGATGACCGGGACATGGCCACAAGATGGACTGCAGGAGATGCTCCGCGGACGCATGCCTGATTTCGCATGGAGCAGTGGCCCACTGCAGAGCAAAAATCTGCCAAGCTTAAGGAACTATGGCGCACGTATTGGACAGCTCTTCTGTTAACTTCACCATCGATCCGGTGGTGCTCGACCTCGGGCAGCGCTTTGTCGATGCCGGCTTCGAGTTGTCCCTGGTCGGTGGACCCGTGCGCGATCTCTTCCTGGGGAGGACATCCCCGGACCTCGACTTCACCACCGACGCCACGCCGGACCAGACCATCTCCGTCATCAAGAAGTGGGCGGACAACTTCTGGGAAATCGGGCGCGCCTTCGGAACCATCGGTATGAAGAAGAATGGCTTCCAGATCGAAGTCACCACGTATCGCGCGGAGGCTTACGACCCCGATTCGCGAAAGCCGGTGGTGGCGTTCGGCAACTCCCTGACCGACGACCTGCTGCGCCGCGACTTCACCATCAACGCCATGGCGCTGCGGCTGCCAAGCCTGGAACTCGTAGATCCGTTCGGCGGCGTCCGCGATCTCCACGCGTCCGAGCTCGCCACGCCAGGCGCCCCCGAGGCCTCGTTCTCCGACGATCCGCTGCGCATGATGCGCGCGGCCCGATTCGCCTCCCAGCTAGGCGTCTCGGTTCACGACGACGTCCGGCTCGCCATGTCTCAGATGGCCGACCGCATCAAGATCATCTCCGCCGAGCGCGTCCGGGAAGAGCTGGTCAAGCTCATCAACGGAGCGCACCCGCGGGTAGGCATAGACCTCCTGGTGGACACGGGGCTCGCTGAGTTCGTGCTCCCTGAGGTTTCCGCCCTGCGCCTCGAAGCCGATGAACACCACCGGCATAAAGACGTGTACCAGCACTCGCTGCAGGTCCTTGAGCAGGCTGCCGCATTGGAAACAGGACCTGACGGCCCCGTGCCCGGCCCTGATTTTGTGCTGCGGTTCGCAGCGTTGATGCACGACGTCGGCAAGCCGGCTACGCGCCGCTTTGAACCGGGCGGCGCGGTGAGCTTCCGCCACCATGACGTTGTTGGTTCCAAGCTGACAGCCAAACGAATGAAAGCGTTGCGTTTCGACAACGAGTCGATCAAAGCTGTGTCCCGCCTGGTCGAACTGCACATGCGTTTCTACGGTTACGGCGATGCCGGCTGGAGCGATTCCGCTGTACGTCGCTACGTCACCGATGCAGGTCCTCTCCTGGAACGCCTGCACCGGCTTACCCGCTCCGACGTCACTACGCGTAACCAGCGCAAGGCCGACCGTCTGTCCTTCGCCTACGATGACCTTGAGCATCGCATTGCGGCGCTTCTGGAACAGGAATCGCTGGCGGCCGTCCGGCCTGACCTAGATGGGGCGCAGATCATGGCGCTCCTGGGACTCAAGCCCGGCCCGGTAGTGGGGCGGGCTTACAAGTTCCTTCTGGAAGAACGGATGGAACACGGACCACTATCCCCCGAGGAAGCCGAGCAGAAACTCTTGGCTTGGTGGGAAGCGCAACCCGAGTCCGCCGTCGTCGAGCCTTTGACCGAAACTGAGGAGCCCTCATGAACGCAGCGACTTCCCCGCGTCCGCAACTCTGGATCCTTCGCCATGGTGAGACGGAATGGTCCAAGAGCGGGCAGTACACAGGTCTGACGGATCTTCCCCTCACTGTTGAGGGTGAACAGCAGGCTGTTGAAGCCCGCAAGGTCCTGGAAAGCATCGACTTCGACCTCGTCCTGACTTCACCGCTTCGCCGTGCACGCCGCACGGCAGAACTTGCAGGCTACCCGGAGGCTGTCCATGAGCCGCTGGCCGTCGAATGGAACTACGGCGACTATGAAGGCATCAGCTCGGACCTGATCCGCAAGGACAACCCCGACTACCTCATCTGGACCGATGGCGTGCCCAACGGGGAAACACTGGACGAAGTTGCTGCACGGGCCGACAAGATCATTGGACGCGTCCTGGAATCCGGAATGGACAACGTCCTGATAGTGGCCCACGGTCATTTCTCCAGGATCCTCACCGCCCGTTGGCTGGAAATGGATGCCCGCGAAGGCCGGCACTTCATTCTGGGAACGGCGAAAGTCTGCACCCTTGGTTGGGATAAGCGGACGCCCGCAATTGTGCGTTGGGGCCTCTAAAACAAGAATTTAGAAAAAGTTTTAACGAATTAGCTAATTTCGCTGGTCAAACTCCTTCTTCATGAGGTAGCTTATATCTTGTTCCCAGAGCGACCCGCCGGGAACAAGGCGCGCATTCCCTGGTTCAGTCAGCCGGGACAATGCCACAGCAGGCTGCTTATCAGCCAGAAAAGGAGGTTGGGAAAAATGATTACTTTGACTAGCGGACGGAAGTTGACCGTCACTGCTACCCCGGCCTCTGCTGATGATCGACGCCATTTTTGCTCTCTGACCCACTCCTGAACCACCGGACCGGCTTGTTTGCCGGCGGTGTTCCTGACGGCCTCCTCTCTTTGGATGGCTGAGTAGTCAGTTGTAGGCGCGGACCCACGCAGCATGCCGCGGGTGCGCAGTTTCCCCATAGTTCGGAACCAGCTTCTTGTTGGGTCGACTGCTGGAAGCACGCGCTATTGCACGGCGATTCGGGCTTTCCCGATTCGGTCCGCAAATCCCCTTATTAGCCTCGGCTATTTATGCCCTTTTGGCCCTTGATTTCTTTTGAATTCATTTGGCTTTTATTGTCGCGCCTAAATGCCGGTATTTCTTTGACGGAAGGAGGTGAACCATGCGCAAACGCCCCGAAGACATGCGTTTCTACAAGAGCACCGATGCTCCCAAGGACCGCACTTTGTTCAACGGCCAGCTGCTCGACCAGCGCCGTGAAGACGTCTACGTTGTCCTGCACCAGATGGGACTCATCCGCTGATTCCCAACAGCTGCGCCAGAAGGAGTTCAGGTGCCACACATTCATGCTGAACCTCAAGGAGCCCACGCGGCTACGCGTGGGCTCCTCCCCTTTTAATCCCATGATGCTCTGACCCAGTGCACCTCGCAGGACTGTAAGCTCGATCGCATGCAGGAGACGAAGCCTCACCGGCTACAAAAACGTGCCCGCTTTGTGGTTCCCAGCCGCAGCGACGCCCTGCTCCGGAACTTCACGGAACTCGTGGGCGGACCCTTGGGCAAGCATTCGTCGCCAGAGAACATTTCACCCGGCCCGTTCACTGTGGAACGGGTCCTGATAATCCTCACCGTTGTGGCTGCACTGCTCGCCGTACTCGCAAAGGATTACTGCCGCGTCCGGGGCTGGGAGACTCCCGGCCAGTTCTACGCGACCTGCTATTCGGACTTTCCTGAGCTCTTCCGGAACCGCGGTCTCGGTGAGGGCATATTTCCCTTTTTCACCCAAGGCAGCCTGTTCGAGTATCCAGTGCTCATGGGCATCATCGCCGGCGTGACAGCTTTTCTGGTGCCCGGCCAGGGCATAGGGAACGAACGCATCCTGGGTTACTTCGATGTCAACGCAACACTGATCGTCGCGATTTGGATCGTTACCGTCCTCCTGACCGCCAGGATTAACAGGCGCCGCCCTTGGGACGCAGCCATGGTGGCCGTGGCACCCGGGATCATCCTGGCCGGATTCATCAACTGGGACATGTGGGCTGTGGGGCTGCTGGCTCTGGGCATGTACTTGTTCTCCAGGGACAAGCTGATCCTGGCTGGAGTGGTCATCGGTCTGGGAGCTGCCACCAAGCTGTACCCGGCCCTCATACTCGGTGCCGTGTTGCTGTTGGCCCTCCGAACCGGGAAGTTGCGTGCCTTCTTCATCACAGCCGGTGCGGCCGCAGCATCCTGGCTGGCGGTGAACTTGCCCATCGCAGCGATGAACCCTTCGGGCTGGCGATACTTCTTTGAATTCAGCCAGGATCGCCCTGCCGGGTACAGCTCACCTTGGTTTGCGTACAACCTCGTGGCGGACAGGGTCCGTTGGGTGCAGATTGACGGCGCAGCCATCAATTCCATGACACTGTTCCTGTTCGTCCTGGCGTGCGTACTTATCGGTGCCTTGGCCTTATGTGCTCCACGGCGACCCCGTCTGGCCCAACTGGTGTTCCTGATTGTTGCCGCATTCATCCTGACCAACAAGGTTTACTCGCCCCAGTTCGTCATCTGGCTCATACCGCTCCTCGCTCTGGCCCGGCCCCGCTGGCGCGACTTCCTCATCTGGCAAGCCGCAGAAGGGCTGCACTGGGCCGCCGTCTGGATGTATCTGGGCCAAACGACCAGTGGTGGATCCGTCCAGCACAACATTGATATGTCCTACTACGTGCTGGCCGTGGGTGTACATATGGTTGCAACGGCATATCTCATGGTGCGGGTGGTCATCGATATTTGGGACCCTGCCCGGGATCCACTACGCGCGTATGGCGAGGACGATCCCCATGGTGGACCATTCGACGACGCCCGGGACTGGCTGAGGCTCGACGCTTTCCGCCCCTCCCGGTCAGTGCTGCCGTGGCGTCCTCGGGCTACGGTGGAGACTACCGACCCCAAAGCACCCCAGCGTACGGAGGTAAACAGCGATGGTTGATGTCGCCGTCGTCGGCGCCGGTCCTAATGGCCTGGCCGCCGCAGTGGTTATGGCCCGTGCGGGCCTGAGTGTCCATCTCTACGAAGCAGCCGATGCGATCGGTGGTGGGTCCCGGACCAGTGAGTTGATTGAACCCGGCCACCTCTACGACGTGTGCTCCGCCGTGCATCCGATGGCTGTTGCGTCGCCCTTTTTCCGCGCTTTCGAGCTGTCGCAGCGCGTGGACCTGAGGGTGCCGGAGGTCCAGCACGGTACTCCGTTGGACATCGGTGGTGCGGCCTTGGCCTACCAATCCCTGGATCGGACGGTGCAGGAGCTGGGTGTCGATGGACCCGCTTACCGACGCCTGATGCAGCCGTTGCTGGAGCGGGTGGACGGGGTTGTGGAATTTACGTCCAACCAACTCCTGCGCATTCCAAAGGATCCTCTGGCGGCAGTCAGGTTTGGGCTGGCGACCCTGGATCAGGGGACCCCGATCTGGATGCGCCGATTCCGCGAAGAAGCCGCCCCTGCGCTACTGACGGGTGTGATGTCGCATGCCCTTGGATCGCAGCCGTCCCTTAGCTCAACGGGTGCCGGGCTGTTGCTCAGCACTCTGGCCCACGCGGGCGGTTGGGTGATACCCGTTGGCGGCTCCATGTCCATTGCCCGGGCCATGGCTGACGATCTTACTGCTCACGGCGGTACCATCCATGTGGGCGAACGCGTGGGTTCGCTGGATCAGGTCCGGCCGGCGAAGGCCATCCTGCTGGATGTTGCCCCGCCAACTCTGGCGCGCTTGGGTGGCTCGGAAGTTCCCGACCGTTACCGTCGAGCACTTGAAGCATTCCGCTTCGGGAATGCAGCGTGCAAGGTGGACTTCATCCTGTCCGGCCCTGTTCCGTGGCGTGATTCCGGATTGGCGAAGGCAGGGACTGTCCACGTTGGCGGTTCACGGCAGGCAATGGCAGAGTCCGAGAACCTGGTGGACATGGGCAAACATCCAACGGAACCCTATGTCCTGGTGTCCCAGCCATCCGTGGTGGATTCGACGCGGGCTCCGGAAGGTCGTCACGTTTTATGGTCTTATTGCCACGTCCCCGCCAACTCCAAGGTGGACATGGCCGAAGCTGTCACAGCGCGCATCGAGCGGTACGCACCAGGCTTCCGGGATGTTGTGGTGGCGTCAAAGACCACGACGGCGGCGGAACTGTCCGCGTACAACGAGAACTATGTTGGCGGTGACTTCAGTGCAGGACTGTTGGACCTGCGTGGTCTGGTGCAACGGCCGGTTATATCCAACGTGCCTTGGCGAACGCCAATGAAGGGCGTGTATCTGTGTTCCTCGTCAACGCCGCCTGGTCCGGGGGTTACGGGAATGCCCGGGTACCGCGCGGCAAGGTATGCCCTGAAGGACATATTCAAGATGCGAGTACCCGGGCTGGGCGTCGGACTGTAGCGGCTCGTTAGTTGGCGGCGGTGAAGCGGGCGCGGCGGTGCGCCGGGCTCTCGATCTCGTCCAGCATGGCTACTGCGTAGTCCTGCGTGGAGATGCTGTTGCCGGCCGGTGAATCCTTGGCAACCGTGTATTCACCGGTGCGCTCACCCGGCTGGATGACGGGAGCGGGAGCCAAGACGGTCCAGTCGATGGTCTCCGGGGTCTGCTTCACGGCTTCGAAGGCCTTGGCTGCGGTGGTGGCCTCTGCCTTGTAGGCCTCGGGGAAGTCGGGGGAATCGAGCAGGCGCACGCCGTCGATCTCCAAGGTGCCGGCACCGCCGACAATCATGAGGCGGGTTCCCTCGGCATTGCTGTAGGCGGAAGCCATCGCGTCGAGCCACTCGCCGTGGTCGCCGCCGGTGCGGCTGGGGCCCGTAGCCAGCACAACGACGTCGTGATCCTTGGCGATGGAGACGAAGGCCTGGGCGTCAGCCAGTTCAGCTGCCTGGGCAGCGGCACCGGGAACCTCTGCACCCTTGCGGGAGATGGCTGTGACCTCATGGCCGCGGGTGATGGATTCGTTGACGATCTGGCTGCCGACCATACCGGTTGCGCCGTAGACTGCGATTTTCATAGCTCTCCTTGAGGTTGGTATCCTTGCAGTAACCCCAACGGTATCCACTGGATACTGATAGCTTCAAAGGAACTGAGTTACCTTTTGGATACTAACGACCTCCCGGCAAATATCCTCGACCCCAACTGTCCTTCGCGGGTGGTCTTCCAACGCATCGGCGATAAATGGGCTTCGTTGGTGATTCAAGTGCTCGGTGACGGGCCGGTCCGCTTTTCGGAACTGCGCAAAATGGTGAACGTAGTTACTCCCAAGGTCCTGACGCAAACCCTGCGCGCCCTGGAACGCGACGGCCTGATTACCCGGACCGTCTACGCTCAGGTACCGCCACGGGTGGAGTATGAGCTGACAGCTTTAGGGGAGTCCCTGCTTCAGCCGCTCACCATGTTGCGCCACTGGGCGGAGAGTCATGTGCCCAGCATTCTTGAAGCCCGTGACGCCTACGACGAAGCGCAAGACGAATCCCTCCTCGGCTCCCCCAACTGAGTAACAGCAGAGCGCGTTTTGAGCCGTCAAAACGCGCTCTGCTGCGACCTAGTTGGGCTGCTCGGACGGGACCAGCGCACGGCTGATTCGTCCATCACGCATCGTGGTCACGGCGTCGGTGAGAGGCAGGAACTCTGTGTCGTGAGTGACCATGACGGTGGCCGTCTGGAATTCATCCGTGACCTGCCGGAGTAGCCGGACGATCGACTCGCTGCGTTCGTGGTCCAGCGCGGCCGTTGGTTCATCGACGAGAAGAACCGTTGGGCTTCCCATGAGGGCCCTCGCAATGTTCACCCTTTGACGTTGGCCCCCGGACAGCTGGTGTGGCCTCTTGTGTGCCACCCCGGACAGCCCGACGACGTTCAGTAGTTCCGCCGCCTTCTCGCGTTCGTCGCGTACGGGCTTTCCCCGCAGATGTTCGCGGATCAGCAACTGCTCGACGGCGGTCAGTGAGGGCAGCAAGTTGGCCTGCTGGAAGATGATGCCCACCTTGTCCCGGCGAAGGGCTGTGCGTTCGGCCTCCGAAAGGGCCGACACATCCTGTCCGTCGATGATGACCAGCCCGGCCGTAGGTTTGACGAGAGTCGCGGCGACGGCCAGCAAGGAGGATTTTCCGGATCCGGAAGGACCCACGAGGGAGAGGAATTCACCCCTGCGGACGCTGAGGTTGACGGCGTCCAATGCCTTAAGGGTGGAACTGCCGTCAGGGTATTCGAGGGAGACGTTGTTCAGGTTCAGTGCCGGAGTCATGATGCATGCCTTTCTGGGAATGTACTAGTTGCCGCCGAGGGCCAGCAGTGGATCGACCTTGGTGACGTTTCTGACGGCCAGGACAGCCCCTGCCAAACCCAGGAGGACGATCCCTGCGATGGGAACCAGCGTGGTCATAGGCGTGATGAGGAAGGGTGCTGCTTGAGCCGCGAAGAATCCGCCTGCCACGCCAATCAGTCCGCCCACGCCGGCGCCGATCAGCAGGACCAGGGCGGCTTGGGCAAGGGCATCCCGCAGCACGTAGCCGGATGAAGCTCCCATCGCTTTGAGTACGGCTATGTCTCGTGTGCGTTGCACGGTCCATACGGTCAGGAAGGCCACGATCACCAAGGCTGAGATCCCGTAGAGGAATGCCTGCATGAGCATGAGTGACCCGTTTTCACTCTTGTAGGAGGCCAAAGCTTGGAAGGAGCCCACGGGATCCGAGCTGACGGTGCCAGCCGCGGCGTTGGCGGCGTCGAGGTCCACGGAAGATCCGGCGTCGTAAGTTGCGGTGATAACAGTCGCTGTCCCGGGGGCCGCGTGGGCGATGGTCCGCCACGTGTCGAGCGTCGTCCAGACCACTCCGGTGTGGGAGTACCACTGGTCCTCCACAACCTCGGCCACGGTAAGGTCTGTCCCGCCCACCCGGAGCCGGCCGCCGGCCTCCAGCGAGAGCTCCTTTGCCAGTGTTTCGCCAATCACCACCGTCCCGTCCTCCACAGCTGCCGGAGCCCCGGCCCCACCAAAGACGGCGGTGTTCGCAGTACCGCTCGGTGCGCCACCGTCCCCTAGCGACAGCGCACGGCTTTGGCTGATTCCGAGTGCCTGCGCCGAAGTAACGCCGGGCTGGTCCCTCCACGTCTCCAACTGCGCGGAGGAAACTTCCGATTCTGTGAAGGACGCCTTTGGATCCCCGCCGGTAGGTGCGCCGAAAACGATCTGCTGAACGGGCAGGGCCCCAATGGCCGACGTCGACTGGTTGCCCAAGCCCGCCGTAAGCCCGGAAAGCATGACGAGCAACAAGGTGATCAGGGCGACGACGCTGGCCATGAGCGCAAAACGGCCTTTGGCGAAACGAATGTCGCGGATGGCAAGAAACATCGGATTCCTTCGATTCATTGCGGGCTTGGTCCCGTCCATATCAACTCTTCCGGCGATGCGTGGAAGGGACATCGGGAGCCGGATGGATTGGCTGGCATCGTGGGGTTGAGCTGACGATCAACCGAATGGTTGATTCCGGCTTCAGGGGACGGAAAGCGGGTTCTCCGAGGAATGTCGGGGATACGCTGGGATGCATGCAGTCTCCCGCTGGCGCCGCCACAATACTCCGCGTGCTGCGTGTGAGCCTGCATGTCGGTTTCGCGGTTCTGTTGCTTGTGGCCGTTGTCCGTTTGGTGACGGGAATGGGAACCAGCGGCGCACCGTCGGCTCTGGCTGTGGCCGCTGGACTGGGGCTTTCGGCCCTGCTGGCGCTGGTGTACCTCAGTGGCACGCTTCTGGAAAAGCATCATGCAAGCGACCCGACGCGCTTCAATCCCACGCCTTACGCGCGCTGGTGGCTGGGTGCGGTGATGCTCGTGTGGCTGCTGCTCCTCTTGGTCAGCAGCGACTTCGCATGGGTGGCCTTCCCTCTGTTTTTCCTGCAACTGCACCTGCTCCCCCGGCGGTTGGCACTCCCTGCGATTGGTCTGAGCACTGCCCTTCTGGTGGGCACGCTGTGGTTCCACAGCCGGGGAGCATCCGACGGCGGCCTGCAGCTTGCGATGATCCTGGGACCGGTGTTCGGGGCGGTGTTTGCGGTGGTCACAGGGCTGGCGTACCGGGCCCTCTTTCTCGAAGCCGAAAACCAGCGCACTGTTGCTGACGAACTCCGCAGAACACGGGCAGAACTTGCCCGAACCCAGCACGACGCCGGAATGCTGGCTGAACGTGAAAGGCTCGCCCGGGAAATCCACGACACCCTGGCCCAGGGTTTCTCCAGCATCGTCTTGATGGGAAGGTCCGCAGAGAAGGCCTTGGACGATGGCGACGCCACTGCCGCCAAGGAGCGGTTGCGGACGGTACAGGACACGGCGTCGGCCAATTTGGCTGAAGCGCGCAGCTTTGTTCGCGGCCTGCGTTCGCCGGACCTTGAGGAGTCCGGACTAGTCGACACCCTCCGCCGACTCTGTGGGAAAACGGAAACCGAGGCCGCTGCACGTGGGTCTGCGTTGCGCTGCCGCTTCGAGCTGGTGGGTACGCCTATGGAGCTGCCGAATACGTACCAGACCACCCTGCTCCGGGCGGCCCAGGCGTCCCTCGCGAACGTGTGGGCGCATGCCCACGCACGGGCCGCCGTCGTGACCCTGTCCTTCCTTGGCGATGAGGTGACCTTGGACGTTTTCGACGACGGCGTTGGTTTCGAACCGTCGACGGCGGTGAGCCCAGCGCGTGGCGACATGACCGGCGTCGGGCTTCAGAGTTTGCGGGAACGGCTGGCCGCGCTGGACGGGCGCTTGGAGATCGAGTCGGCACCCGG
The DNA here is from genome assembly GCF_059759005.1 of Paenarthrobacter sp. GQ52. Classification (NCBI taxonomy): domain Bacteria; kingdom Bacillati; phylum Actinomycetota; class Actinomycetes; order Micrococcales; family Micrococcaceae; genus Paenarthrobacter; species Paenarthrobacter sp. GQ52. The sequence goes on along the minus strand of NZ_JCAXEJ010000006.1, from coordinate 180,816 downwards.
TGAAGGAACAGTGGTTGCGATTCGCGTGCCGCTGCCGGCGGATGAAGGTGCTGCGTGAGTGATATCCGAGTCTTGCTAGTGGATGACCACCCGGTGGTTCGGGCGGGGCTGCGGGCCATGCTCGCCGACTTTCCGGGTGTCACGGTGGTTGCCGAAGCGGCGGATGGTGACGCCGCCCTGGTGGAACTCAGCAAGCTGCACACCCTTGGCGAGCCCGTAGACCTGGTGCTGATGGACCTGCAAATGGGCAGCGGCATGGACGGTGTGACAGCCACGGAAAAAATCAAGGCCGGCGAGGCTGGGACTCCCCCGCCGCCTGTGCTGATTCTGACGACTTACGACACCGACGCCGACATCCTCGCCGCGGTGGAGGCCGGTGCCAGCGGCTACATGTTGAAAGATGCCCCGCCGGATCAAATTAGACAAGCCGTTTTGTCCGCTGCTGCCGGGCAAACCGCGCTGGCACCCGAAGTTGCGGCGCGGCTCATGGGCCGCATCCGGAATCCTTCGCCCGCCCTGAGTGCCCGGGAAGTCCAGCTGTTGGAGCTCTTGGCGACGGGCATGAGCAACCGTGCCATGGCCAAGCAGCTCTTCATTTCCGAGGCCACGGTGAAGACGCACTTGGTGCACATCTACTCGAAGCTTGGCGTCGACAACCGAACCGCGGCCATTGCCGTAGCGACCCAGCGCAGGGTCATCCGCGGGCGCTAACTCCCAACTAAGTAGCAGTTAATGCCGTTTTGAGCGCTCAAAACGGCATTTAATGCGACTCAGTTGGGCAAGGGATGCCGGGTTTACGTGAGCTCCTTGGCCCGGCTTAGTCCGTCTGCTGGCCGGGACAAGAAACTGTCAGGGGAACGGGGCATAATGTCGCAAATGGGGAAATTGAAAAAACACAGCCTTGTACTTGGTCTCGTATCGCTGGTCACGGCTGGTTCATTGACCGCCTGCGATGACGGCCGCGCCGGTGCGGAAGGAGCAGCCAAGCAGCTCGCGTCCTCGCTGGCAGCGCTCGACGTCGGCCAACTGGCCGTTGAGGGCAAGGACCCTGCCGCGGCCAACGATCAACTCAAAGCCGTGTTCGAGGGACTCGACGCCAAGCCGGCGGTCGCATCCGGCGACGTAAAACTCGACGGCGACACCGCAACATTTCCCCTTAACTACACCTGGAACATCGGGTCGGCCAAGTGGGATTACAGTTCCGAGGCCACGCTGAAGAAGTCCGGCGACAAGTGGGCTGTCCAATGGACCCCCGCACTTCTGGCTCCCGAACTCTCCGAGGGTGAAACCCTGTCGGTCAAAACAGTTCCCGCCCAACGCGGTCAGATCCTCGGCGCCGGGGATGCTGCGATCGTTGAGGACCGTCCGGTCTTCCGTGTGGGCATCGACAAAACCAAGGTTCCGGCAGAGCAGGCCGACGCTTCTGCCCGTGCCATGGCGACGCTGCTCGGACTCGATGCAGAAGAATACGCCAAGCAGGTTGCCGCCTCAGGTCCGCAGGCTTTCGTCGAGGGCATCGTGCTGCGTGCCTACACGGCGGAGATCACTGAGGCGAAAATCGAGGCCATTCCGGGCGGTTCGAGCATCCTGGACTCCATGGCTTTGGCTCCCACCCGGACCTTTGCCCGCGCCTTGTTGGGCAGCGTTGGCCAAGCCAGTGCCGAACAGATTGAAAACTCCAACGGTGCGCTGCGTGCCGGGGACACCACGGGCACCGGCGGCCTGCAGCAGAAGTACGACTCCTTACTGCGAGGTAAAGACGGCGTGGAAGTTCTCGCCACGCCCGAGGTGAAGTCTGAAGGCGAGACGCTCGGCACTAAGGTGTTCTTCTCGTCACTCCCGTCCCCCGGCACTACGCTCAAAACCACCCTTGACCTGAAACTCCAGCAGTTGGCCGAAGAGACGTTGGCTGGTGTTGGACCAGCGTCGGCCATTGTTGCCCTCAAGCCGTCTACCGGAGCTGTCCTTGCTGCCGCGTCCGGACCCGGCAGCAACGGGTACAACACGGCTCTGCTTGGTCAGTATGCGCCCGGGTCCACGTTCAAGATCGTCGATTCCCTGGCGATGTTCCGCAACGGCGCCACACCGGACTCGAAGGTTGAATGCCCCTCAACGCTGACTGTGGACGGCCGCACGTTCAAAAATGCCGAAGGCTACCCCGAAAGCTCCCTTGGCTCGGTGGCCCTGCGGGACGCGTTCGCACACTCCTGCAACACTGCCTTCATCAACGCCCGTGATGCAGTCAGCCAGGACCAGCTCGAATCCGCAGCCCAGGCCCTCGGCGTAGCGGTTGAAGCTCCCAAGCTTGGCGCTGACGCGTTCCTGGGTTCGGTTCCTGGCGCTGCCGAGGGTACCGAGCACGCCGCTTCCATGATTGGCCAGGGCAAGGTGCTCTTTTCCCCGCTCTCGGCCGCGGTCATGGCTGCTTCCGTCGCCAACGGCGCTCCCGTTTCTCCGCAACTCGTGTTGAACGCCGATGGCGCCCAGAACGCTGACGCTGCCCAGAACTCCAGCGCCAGTGCCGCGCCCACCGAAAGTGGCGGCGCGTCGCCGTCGTCCGCTTCAGTAAGCGCCGCTCCCGTGTCACCGGCGTCCACCAAACCGATCACCAAGGAAGAAGCCGCTGCGCTCTCAGACATGATGCGGGCGGTGGTGACCTCCGGGCACGCTGGATTCCTCGCGGAAGTCCCCGGGACGCCGGTAGGGGCAAAGACCGGTACCGCGGAATTCGGGAATGACAACCCGCCCAAGACGCATGCCTGGATCGTCGCAACGCACGGGGACCTGGCAGTTGCCGTGTTTGTGGAAGAAGGCGGCCTCGGTGCCACCACCAGCGGACCCCTGCTGAAGTCCTTCCTTACCGCGGCTGGCTGACACCGCTTGGGTGCGGAGCCAGCCGCACCTTCCAGAGCAAGAGAACTGTTCGCGGGATGGGCCAGAGAAGGGCCAAAGCCAGGACCGGCACCAGGAAAAGTCCGACGTCGGGAAACTGGCGGACGATGACGGTGAGGTTCGTGTCAAACCTGGCGGGTGCATAAACGAAGCACAACCATAGTGCGAACGCGTCCAAGACAAGCGCGCTGAAAACCAAGGTGAGTGGCTTCCACTTTGGGGGTGATGTGCGGCTCCTGAGCAGGATGGAAAGTGCCAGCCACAAACTGAGCAACTCTGCGAGCAGCAATGCCAGTGCGACGACCCAGCTGTAGCGCTGCAGCCAGTCCTCCTGCACAACTGTTGGCGCAGGGGGCTGACCGTGGAGGATCCGCAGGACATTGGTATCCACGGCCTTCAGTCTTGAGGGTGCCGAGGTGTCATTGGCGTTGATAACCAACGCGACACCAATTCCGGAAGCGGGAATCATTGCCAGATACGTGTGCGAGTTGCCCCACTCGCCCTGGTGTTCCAGCAGCAGCGGCAATTCTCCGTCAAGTGGTTGCTTGGAAGTATCCGCGGACTCCACAAGTGGACGGGTGAACCACCCCATGCCGTACCCCTTGGAGCCGTCCACCTGTACGCGGGGCTCGAACATCGCGTTCACGCTGTGCGGCTGGAGGACGCGGGCTTCGCCGTACCGCCCCTGCCCCAGCAGTGCCGTTAACTCGTGACCCAAGTCCTCGGCGGAGGAGTACATGGTGGTGGACGGCATGCCTGTGGCTGGCGCAGGTGCATCCGTCTGACCCCAGAACGAGCCAAACCATAATGAATACCCGGCAGCCACATTGTCAGCACGGGCAGCCGCCTGCGTCGGGTGGCTGTGGATCATGTCCAAGGGTTCGAAGACGTGCTGCCTCACGTAATCGCCGAAAGGCTGGCCTGAGACTGTTTGAACCAGGAGGCCCAGAATGTTGTAGTTTGCGTTGGCATACCCAAAGGCTTCGCCAGGTGACCTGGCCAGAGGAGCGCCTGACAGTGCACGGACACCTTCTTCCAGGGCCTTGGGACCTTGGGTGTCGCTGCCTTCAAACGCCGTACCTGCTGAAGCCATTCCGCTGGTTTGGTGCAGCAGATGGCGGACTGTGATCGCGGACGCGCGGCTATCCTTCAATGCAAACCACGGCAGGTACGTCTGGACAGGCTCATCCAACTCCAGCCTGCCCGCCTCAACCTGCTGCATCACGGCAATTGCTGTGAGTGACTTGGTGGTGGACGCCAGGAGCACCGGCGTCTTAGCGGTCATGGGCCTTCCCGAGTTGTCGGCGCGGCCAAACGCAGCCGAATGCACCTGGATACCGTGCTGGACAACCACGACGGCGGCACCGGGAACCCCGAGCGTCTCAAGCTGGTCCTGGAGGAAGGTGTCCAAGGCCTCGTAGGCCGATCCGGTGATCTCCGCATTCTCTGCCGGGATGGCGGCGTTACCGGCTGCCGGCGGGCCAAGGCCTCCCACCATAATGGCGGCCAGCAAACAAGCGAGAAGGCTCCGCGATGACCGGGAACCGATTTGCATGCCATCACCTGCCCTGGGCTGACTGTCCCTTCACGGTAGCTCTTCACGGCAGAGGGGGACAGAAGGAAAACCATGCACCGCCAGCGGGGCGTAAGTCAGCCCGGGCACCCAAGCCGGCTGCCGCCGTCGAGCGCTATTACGCCGCCGTGGGAGGATTGAAACGTGGCCCATATTGACGTTTCCGGCATCGACTACTTCCTCTCCGACGGCACACAGCTGCTCAACGGGGTGACTTTCAAGGTCCCCGACGGCACCAAGACGGCGCTCATCGGACCCAATGGAACGGGCAAGACCACCCTGTTCAAGATCATTTCCGGCGATCTCACCCCTGACGAAGGTGTGGTGGGCCGTTCCGGAAACATGGGCATCATGCGGCAGTTCGTTGGGCAGGTCCGTGACGAATCGACCGTCCGGGACCTCCTGGTTTCCACAGCACAGGCCGGCCTCGCCGCTGCTGCGAAGGCCGTGGAGGACGCCGAGCTGGCCATGATGGAGCACGATGACGAGCCCACGCAGATGAAGTACGCTCAGGCGATCGTGGACTGGGGAGACGCCGGCGGGTACGACGTCGAGACCGTCTGGGACGAAGTGTGCATGGCAGCACTCGGAATTTCCTTCGATAAGGCGCAATTCCGCCGCGCCTCCACGTTGTCCGGTGGTGAGCAGAAGCGCTTGGTGCTCGAAGCCTTGTTTGCGGGTCCGGATGAGCTCTTGCTCCTGGACGAGCCGGACAACTACCTGGACGTCCCTGGCAAGCGTTGGCTGGAGGGGAAACTCAACGAGTCCAAGAAGACTGTGCTGTTCATCAGTCACGACCGTGAGCTGCTTAACAACGCCGCCGGCCGCATCGTCACGCTCGAGCCCGGCATCAACGGTGCCGGGGCGTGGATTCATGGCGGTGGCTTCGGATCCTACGTTGAGGCACGCGCTGACCGTAACGCCCGGTTCGAGGAACTCCGCAAGCGCTGGGACGAGGAGCACATCAAGCTCAAGGAACTCGTCAATATGTACAAGAACAAGGCCGCGTTCCGCTCCGACATGGCTAACAGGTACCAGGCAGCGCAGACCCGCCTCGCCAAGTTCCTGGAAGCCGGCCCGCCCGAGGCATTGCCGATCGAGCAGAACGTCAAAATGCGCCTCAAAGGTGGTCGAACGGCCAAGCGAGCTGTGGTGGCCGAGAAGCTCGAACTGACCGGACTCATGAAGCCGTTCTCCACCGAGATCTGGTTTGGCGATCGCGTTGGTGTGCTCGGTTCCAACGGTTCCGGCAAGAGCCATTTCCTGCGCCTCCTCGCCACCGGCGGCACAGACCCCGAGCGCGAGCACCTCCCGGTGTCCGACGTCGTGATCGCTGAAGTGCCCCACGAGGGCACTGTGAAGCTGGGAGCCCGCATCCGGCCCGGCTTCTTTGCCCAGACACACGTCCGCCCTGATCTGTTGGGCAGGACCTTGTTGGAGATCCTGCACCGTGGAGACGAACACCGCTCCGGCCTTCCCCGCGAGGCTGCAGCTGGAGCCTTGGATTCGTACGGCCTGGCCGGTCAGTCCGAGCAGAAGTACGAGTCCTTGTCCGGTGGCCAGCAGGCTCGTTTCCAAATCCTGCTCCTGCAACTCTCCGGCGCCACCCTGCTGCTGCTCGACGAGCCCACGGACAACCTGGACCTTCACTCGGGCGAGGCTCTGGAGCGGGCCATCGATGCTTTCGAAGGCACCGTCCTGGCAGTCACGCACGACCGCTGGTTCGCCAAGTCCTTCGACCGCTTCATGATCTTCGGCTCGGATGGCAAGGTCTACGAGTCCGAGGAACCTGTTTGGGACGAGAAGAGGGTGGAGCGCGCCCGCTAACCCCGGGCGCTCTCTCACATTCCAGGGGTATTCCGCGAACGCTCTTGCACCTGCTGCGAGAGCGTTTCGCTTTAGGCCATGGGATGTGCGAGAGCGTCGGTGCGCAAATGATCACACCGGATGATTAATTGAGCAAACATTGCTACGGTTGAAGCATGGGAACTGCTGACCGCCACCGACTCATTGGCGAGTTGTTGCGCACCCGCGAAGAAGCCACGGTGGATGAACTCGTCCAAGCGACGGGAGCCTCCGGCGCCACCATCCGCCGTGACCTCGAGAGCCTCGCTGCCAACGGTGTGCTGAAACGGGTCCACGGGGGCGCCCGCAGCCTGGTGGCCCGAGGCGACAACCCCGGCTACGGGCAACGCGAGTTGGAAGACCACGACGCCAAAATACGGATCGCAGCAGCCGTGGACGCGCTCCTCAAAGACCGCGAACACGTGTGGCTGGACAGTGGATCCACTGCCACGGAGATCGCACGCATGCTCAGCAAGCGCGAACTCACCGTGATGCCCATGTCCTTGCACGGCGTGGAGGCACTGACGCGTACCAAGGATGGTCGCACACCCGAGCTCATCCTCCCAGGTGGCAGCCTCATCCCAGGTGAGCAATCCTTCCGGGGACCGATGACGCAAGCCAACATCCGCTCCCTAAGGTTCGACACCGCCGTCGTAACTCCCTGTGCCCTCAATCTGAAAGACGGCCTGCTGGCCCACGACCTCGAGGACGCCGCAGTCAAGCGCGCCGGTCTGGAATCGGCAAGCCGGGTGATAGTGGCGGCTTCAGGAAGCAAATGGAATGCCAACGCGCTAGCACTCGTTGCAGCCATGGACACCGTGGCCGTCATCGTGACAGACCAGGAACCACCCCCCGAAGATCTTGCCCGGCTCAACAAACTCTCCGTGGAAGTTGTGATTGCATGACCACCAACACCAGAAGCACCACCAACGTCAACGCCGCTGCGGTGGCGACGTTCCTGATCTTCGGCATGAACGGTTTGGTCTTCGCCAGCTGGGCTGCCCGCATCCCCGCCGTGACCGAGGCACTCAGCCTGACGTCCGGCCAGATGGGCACTCTGTTGCTCTGCACCGCCGTCGGGTCCTTGCTGGCGCTTCCATCAGCCGGATGGGTGGTGGGCAGGATCGGTACAGCCAATACGGTCCGGGTGGCCGGCATCGTGGCTGGGGCTGCCGGCGCGGCAATCGCCTTCTCACTGATGGCCGCGTCCGTTCCGGGCACAGCCGTTGCCCTGTTCTTCTTTGGCATTGGCATCGGCCTCTGGGACGTGGCGCAGAACATTGAAGGCGCCGACGTCGAGCACCGGCTCAAGCGCACCATCATGCCGCAGTTCCATGCTGCCTTCAGCGGCGGCGCGTTCCTGGGCGCACTGATCGGTGCCGGCCTCTCCCAACTGGGTGTCGGCTTGCCGGAGCACTTGTTGGTCATCGCGGCCATCGCCGTTGCCTTGGCGCTGACGGTCCCCAAATACTTCCTGCCGCACGCGGTTGAAGAAATTCACGACGGCGGCGTGGCCGCTGAGAAGGGCCCCACGGCTTGGCGGGACGGCAGGACGCTGCTCATCGGCGTCGTGGTCCTCGGCGCCACCCTCACCGAAGGGGCGGGCAACGACTGGATCGCGAAGGCTGCAGTGGACGGGCTCGGCGCCTCGGAATCCACAGGCGCGTTGCTGTTCGCACTCTTTGTTCTTGCCATGACCATCATGCGGTTCTTCGGCGGCAAGGCGATCGACAAGTTTGGACGAGTGAACGTCCTCCGGGCCAGCATGGCCGCGGCCGCCGTTGGCCTTGCATTGTTCGTCTTCGCCGGCAATGTAATCCTGGCAGGCGTTGGAGCGGCCCTCTGGGGCATCGGCGCGGCGCTGGCTTTCCCTATGGGAATGTCAGCCGCAGCGGATGATCCGAAGCACGCAGCTGCACGCGTGTCAGTGGTTTCCACCATCGGCTACGTAGCGTTCCTGGCTGGCCCGCCACTGCTGGGCTACTTGGGCGACCACACCGGAATCCACTTGGCCTTGCTCGCCATCGGAGCGCCTATTTTGCTTGCCCTGCTGCTTGCCGGCGTTGCGAAGCCCTTGCCGCCCAAATAGTCTGTCCGTCCGCTTGGGCATTCTCCTTGATGCATATATCGCGGAAACGCCACCACATCAGCAGGACAATGCCGGCGGCGAGGCACGCACCACCCAGTACGTCGCTTAGCCAATGGGCCGAAAGGTAGGTGCGGCTGATCATCATGGCGATAACACCAATGACTGCCATCAGTGCCATCCACCAACGTCCCATCAGTATGGAAAGCACCAGCAGGAAGGCAGTTGTCGCAGAGACATGCCCGGAGGGGTATGAACCTGTATCAGATAAAACCCTGGCGCCCTCCGGCCTATCTCTACCCACCACGGCTTTGGCAAGCTGCGTCAGCGACAGCACGACGATGCCGCTCAACGCGGCGAAGACCGCCGCCATGGGTCGCTGCCATATGACGAGCGAAATCGCGAGCACCACATGGAAGACGAGCATCCCCGCGTAGCCGGCCCAGTTGAGGACGACGTTGACTCCATCCCAGAAGGGTGAGTGCAGGCTGAAGGCGTAGGCCTGCCAGATGGTGTCCACGCCGTTGAATGCCGGCTCCCCTTGCCCTGCCATAAGCAGCACCCCGGGAACTGCGAACGCACAGAGCAGGAGCACTCCGGGGGTGACCAACTGCCAGCTGGGAGGTTGACGCGGATGGAGTACACGAATCATCCATTCATCGTAGCGACGGCAGCTTGGCGACACCGGCAGGCGTTAGTGTGATGGGATGCGAGGCTTCTTGGGCAAAGGCCCCAAACGGGTTGCGAGACTAGATCATTTCCTGGTCCGGGCTGTGTCCCGGCAACCCCAGGGTGATCACGACGTGTTCTTTCGCGAACTCTCGGCCGCGGCCACCAAAGGCAAACTTTGGTTCGGTATTGCAGGGATCATGGCTACTTTCCCCGGTAAGCCCCGGAGGGCAGCCCTGCACGGCCTCCTTGCCTTGGGTGTTGCCTCCGGGGTTACGAATCTGGTCTTCAAAACGGCGCTGCCCCGGACCCGACCGCTGCCCGAGCATTTGCCCATCTTTCGTTTCGTGCACCCCCAGCCGATCAGTTCTTCCATGCCGTCCGGTCATTCCGCGTCGGCGGTTGCCTTTGCAGTAGGCGCCGGTATTGTTTCCCCGACGCTGGGCGCCTTGTTGGCTCCCATCGCTGCGGGCGTCGCCTACTCGCGCGTGCACACGGGTGCCCATTGGCCCTCCGATGTGGTGTTCGGTTCCGCCCTGGGGGCGGGAGCGGCCTTACTGACCCGCAAGTGGTGGCCAGCGCGACCGCCCGAACCGACTCCCCGGCGGACTCCTGCGGAGGCACCGGCAATTTCCGACGGCGGAGGGCTGAGTATCGCTGTCAACGTCCTAGGTGGTTCTTACTCCCCCGAGACTGCGGAATTGTTGAAAGTTATATTCCCTAAGGCCTATATACGGGAAATTGCTGAGGGTAAGGACGTCGCGGCCGAGATCGATGCGGCGGCAACCCGGCCAGGCACCGTTGCGCTCGGTGTCTGGGGCGGTGACGGAACGGTTGGCACTGCCGCGGCTGCCGCCGTCGAGCATTCACTGCCCCTCCTGGTGCTTCCGGGCGGAACCCTCAACCACTTCGCCCGCGACCTCGGCACCAGCTCGATTGACGATGCGATCGATGCTGTGACTAAAGGACATGCAGCGTCCGTCGACCTGGGACACGTGGTGGTGCAGCGGGGCCTCCCCGAGACGCCGGAGACCACGAATCTGGCCATGCTGAACACTGCCAGCGTCGGCGTGTATCCCAACTTGGTGAGGCGGCGGGAGCGGCTCCAGCCAGCCATGGGCAAACCGCTGGCCAGCTTGGTGGCGTCCCTGCGTACGTTCGGCGTGAACTCCCCCACCACCCTCCTGGTGGATGGGGTGAAACACAAGCTGTGGATCCTCTACATGGGCAGGGGCCGGTTCTATCCCAGCGATCACGCGCCGCTTCGCAGGCCAGTGTTGGACGACGGTGTTTTCGATCTGCGCATGATCACAGCCGATGAGCCGTTCGCCCGGGCGCGACTGCTGTGGGCGGTAGTGACCGGCACCGTTGCCGCCTCCAAAGTCACCCACCTGACCGAGGCCACCACCATCACGGTGGAGGCTATTGGGCAACCATTGGTCCTGGCGGTTGACGGGGAGCCGAAGCCGGGGGTCCGCAGTGCGACGTTCACTGTGAAACCGCGCGAGCTCACCGTGTACTCGCCGCTGCCTGTGGGCTGAGTTGACTTCCCGGATTGACCGGACCGGGTCATCCGCGAGGACTACCCTGACTGAACCCTGAATCATCCCTGAGACAGGCGATTTACCGCCCCTCCGTGAGTAGCGTTGTAGGTACATTCAAAACTCACTTGCACACACATGTGCTCCGAGGAGGGGAACGCTTCCATGATCGAAGCAAAAGGCCTGACCAAGGTCTACGGCGAGAAGACCGCCGTTGGCGGCGTCAATTTCACTGTCCAAGCCGGACGGGTGACGGGCTTCCTGGGCCCGAACGGTGCCGGCAAGTCAACAACAATGCGCATGATCATGGGACTGGACGCTCCTACGTCGGGTTCTGTAACCGTGAACGGTGAGCCCTTCGCCCAGCACAAGGCGCCGCTGCGCGAGATTGGTGCCCTTCTGGACGCCAAGGCTGTCCATACGAGCCGCACTGCCTACAACCACCTTCTTGCCATGGCGGCGACGCACAGCATCCCCAAGAGCCGGGTTCGTGAAGTTATCGAGATGACCGGCCTGGGTGACGTTGCCAAGAAGAAGGTCAAGGGATTCTCGCTCGGAATGGGTCAGCGCCTCGGAATAGCCGCCGCGCTGCTGGGCGATCCGCAGACCATCATCCTGGACGAGCCGGTCAACGGCCTCGATCCTGAAGGCGTGGTTTGGGTTCGCAACCTCGTCAAGTACCTGGCCTCCGAAGGACGCACAGTTTTCCTGTCCAGCCACCTCATGAGTGAGATGGCGCTGACGGCAGACCACCTGATTGTGATCGGTCGAGGCAGGATCATTGCCGACGCACCCATCGCCGAAATCATCACCGGCAAGGGCCAAGCACGCACCCGGGTCCGCACTGATCAGCCGGAACGCCTCATGCAGCTCCTTGCCGGAACCGGTGTCTCCGTGGAGGTCCACGAACGCGAACTGCTGGAGGTTTCAGGGTTGGATCCCCGAGGCATCGCACGCACCGCCTTGGAGAATCAGGTCATGGTCTACGAGCTGACCCCGCTCCAGGCGAGCCTTGAAGAGGCTTACATGGAACTCACCAAGGACGAGGTCGAATACCACTCGCACATCACCACCGGGGCCTCGGTTCCCGCTCAGGTCGGAGGGAAATAAACATGAGCACCACTACCTTGGACCGCAAGTCCATCCGTAACTCCGTCGGTCCCGGACCGGCGTTCCACCGTGTACTCAACTCGGAATTCATCAAGTTCCGCACCTTGATGTCCACTCTGATCCTCCTGGCCTCCACGGCACTGGTCATGGTGGGCTTCGCAGCTCTCTCGGCCTGGGGAACAGGACAGTTTGCGGAGCAGGCCGCCGCCGACCCCGAAGTGGCAGCCGCCATGGCTGCCCAAGGCGGGGACCTGGCAGTCAGCATCCCCACGTCAGGTATTTCGTTCGCCCAGCTCATCCTCGGTTCCTTGGGCGTCCTGCTCATGAGCTCCGAGTTCACCACCGGCATGGCACGCTCAACGTTTGCCGCCGTTCCCAAGCGGCTCACGCCATTCCTGGCCAAGCTGATTGTGGTCATGGTCAGCGCCTTCCTGCTGACAGCGGTGTCCATTTACATCGCCGGCCTGGTGTCGCTACCAATCGTTGATACCTACGACCTCAAGCTGGATCTCGGCAGTTCGCAATCCATCAAGCTCCTCCTGGTCAACAGCCTCTACGTTGCAGCTGTGGCGGCCATTGGCATGGCCCTGGGAACAATCGTCCGTAACTCGGCCGGTGGCATCATGAGCCTGGTGGGACTCCTGTTCGTTGCACCCATAGCTTTCCAGCTCATCCCCGGCGACTTCTTCAAGGAAGCCAACAAGTACCTGCCCACCAGCACCATCACTCCGATGACCGCCGTCGAGCACGTCCCGGACACGCTGGAAGCGTGGCAGGCTGCGCTGGTTCTTGGTGCTTGGGTGGTTGTGCCGGTAGCACTGGCCATGGTTCTGCTCAAGAAGCGGGACGTCTAGGACGGGGTTGCCGTCTAGGCTCAATCCATGACTGAAGTTTCGCAGATGAAGGACGCGTCGGGCACCACGGCCGACGCGTCCTTCGCTGAAATTACCCAGCGCCGCAGGGGCAGGATCCGGCGCTACTTCTACAAGCGCCCACGGGCCATGGATGCCGTGGTGATCCTTTGCTACCTTCTGTTGGCGTTGCCCACCATCATTACCTCGATCATCGATGGCAAGTGGCTCGTGGTGGCAATCCTGCTGTTGATCGCCATCGCGTTGATTTTCAGGCGGCAATTCCCGCTTCAGGTGGTGCTCGCCATCGCGCTTCTGGAAATCGCGGCCACCATCCTGAACCCGTGGGGCTCGAACGTTTCTGCGGGTCTTTGGTTTGCGCTCTATGCTGTGGCGTCCCTGAGGAAGCGTGCGCTGACGCTGGTGGTTTTCGCCGCAGCCAGCCTGCCCCTGAGTCTTCTCTACTTGTTCATGTGGACGAGCCCCAGCCAGATGGACAACTTGCAGGACGTCCCGGAGAACTTCCACCTCATCAACAACATCGCCACTGCGGCATCCATCATGCTGTCCAACCTCCTGGCTACTGGCATCGGCATCTCGGTACGGCAGCGCAGGGAGCATGAAGCGGAGATCGCGGCGTGGGCCGCGCGGACCACGCAGCTCGGCAAGGTCACCGAGCGCAACAGGATCGCCCGCGAAATGCACGACGTCGTGGCCCACTCGCTGACAGTCATGATCAGCCTCTCAGACGGGGCCGCCGTGGTGGTCAAGAAGGATCCGGATCGAGCCGGTGAGGTCCTCGGCGAACTGTCACGCACCGGAAGGGCCGCACTGGCCGATATGCGCAGGGTCCTCGGGGTTCTACGGGATGACTCCGGGCGACCGGCACCGCTGACGCCCCTTGAATCCGGTCAGAACCTGGCGAAACTCCTGGACGGTTTCCGCACCGCCGGATTGCCGCTGCACTACGCCCATTCGGGGCCGGGCCTCCCGGCCGACCCCGCTTTTGAACTGACCGTCTACAGGATCGTGCAGGAGTCGCTGACCAACGTCCTGCGGTACGGTCGGTCGCTGAGCCGAGTTGACGTGCACGTGGCCCGCGACGGCGATTTGGTCACCATTGACGTGCTCGACGACGGCCGCGGAAGCCGCGAGGGCAGCAGCGAATCCGTGGGCAGCCTTGGGACCGGACAAGGCATTGCGGGAATGAATGAACGTGCCGGAATCTATGCTGGAATCGTTACTGCCGGTCCGGGAAAAAGGGGAGGCTGGGCAGTCCATGCCGAGCTCCGCTGGAACGGCGAAAAGGGGGAATCATGACCGAAGACAACATCAAAGTGCTGCTGGTGGACGATCAGCCACTGCTGCGGATGGGCTTCCGGCTCATTCTTGAAGGCCAAGAGGACTTCCACGTTGTGGGCGAGGCTTCCGATGGGATTGAGGCCGTGCGCCAGGTTGAGGCCCTGCAACCGGACGTAGTGCTGATGGACGTACGCATGCCCGGCATGGACGGCATTGAAGCCACGCGTAGGATCTCGGATTCAGGCTCCGATGCACGGGTCATCATCCTGACCACGTTCGACCTTGATGAGTACGCCTTCACCGGACTACAAGCCGGGGCCTCCGCATTCCTGCTCAAGGATGTTGCTCCCTCTGAGCTGGTCCACGCGGTGCGCCTGGTTGCCAGTGGCGATGCTGTGGTGGCGCCACGTGTTACGCAACGGCTGCTGGAAACTTACGTTCGCGGGGGCGTCGTGCCCGGTCACGCGCCGAGTCCGCATCGGGACCCGCTCCTGGATGAACTCACACCGCGGGAAACGGAAATCCTCACCACCATCGCGGAGGGCCTCTCCAACGCTGAGATCGCCCACAAGTTCTTCCTATCCGAGGCCACGGTGAAGACCCACGTCCGCCGAATCCTGAGCAAGCTGCAGCTCCGGGACCGGGTGCAGGTTGTGGTTTACGCCTACGAAACCGGACTCGTGGTGCCGAGCAACCCGGACTACTGACACTCAGTCTGCCCTCGAAATAGCTTGCTGCCACGTTTGCTGCGCGTCCGGAGATACATGAAATGCAAGCACCATACGAATCCGATGGGGAGGTTCACAGAGCCCTTTCCCTTCTTCGGCTGAAGGACAGGGAACTGGTCATGTTGATTGTCTGGGACGGATTCGAGTCGCTGAGGCAGGGGCGATTCTGGGACTCTCTGCAACTGCGTCGAGGACCCGCTACTCGCGCGCGCGAAAGCAGTTGAAGGACACTCTGGAACGTAGTCCTGAGTCTAAGGAGTAGCCACACAGGCGGACGTGACGTGCGTTATATACATTCACAAATGCATTTAACGCTCATTAGGGCTTGGTTCTGTGTTACCTTCGTCACTACAAGCGCCGCTTCGGCTCCCCACCCCGAAAGTTCCCGGCGTGCCGTTCGCATCTGTCAGTTAACGGAGACAAGACATGGAATCTTCTACACCCCTGAAGCTGGACCATCCATCCGCCGCCCTTCCGGCCCCGGTGGAAACCGGCCTGCGCCGGTCAATGGGGCCGCGGCACTTGATCATGATCGCGATGGGAGGTGTCATCGGTTCAGGCCTGTTCCTGAGTTCCGGTTACACCATCTCCCAGGCAGGTCCCCTCGGTGCCGTCATTGCCTATCTGGTGGGAGCCTTCGTGGTCTACCTGGTGATGGCCTGCCTCGGAGAGTTGGCCATTGCTTACCCGGTCTCCGGCGCCTTTCACATCTACGCTTCCCGTTCCATCGGTCCGGCAACAGGCTTCGCTACCGCTTGGCTTTACTGGCTCTGCTGGGCTGTGGCAATCGGATCTGAGTTCACAGCCTCAGGATTGCTCATGCAGCGGTGGTTCCCGGATATTGAGGTCTGGGTGTGGTGCCTCGTCTTCGCCGCCATGCTGTTTGGGTTCAACGCCTTTTCCTCCAAGTTCTTTGGAGAATCCGAATTCTGGTTCTCAATCGTCAAGGTGGGGGCCATCATTGCCCTGATCGTCTTCGGCGGGGCTGCCCTGTTCGGCTTCCACCCACTGTCGGAGTCCAACAACCATCCGTTCCTCTTGGAGAACTTCAACACTTCGGGTGGTCTATTCCCCAACGGCTTCACCGGCGTCCTGGTTACTGCGCTGGCCGTCTTCTATGCCTTTTCCGGCTCGGAACTCATTGGCGTAGCGGCCGGGGAAACCAAGGATCCGGCCAAGAACATCCCCAAAGCCATGCGCAGCACAGTCATCCGCCTTCTGATCTTCTTTGTGGGTGCCATTGCAGTCATCGCGGCTACTGTGCCCTTCGACCAGGTGGGGCTGGACGAGAGCCCCTTCGTCACGGTCTTTTCCTCCGTAGGTATCCCCTTCGCGGCGGACATCATGAACTTCGTCATCATTACCGCGCTTTTGTCCGCCGGGAACAGCGGCCTGTTCTCCTGCGCACGCATGCTCTATTCGCTGGCAGATGAAGGGCATGCCCCCAGAGCGCTCAAGCGCCTGACCCGGCGTGGAATACCCCTTATTGCCCTTTCCGTCAGCATGGTGGGTGGGCTGGCATCGCTGGTCAGCAGTGTGGCTGCACCAGAGACCGTCTACCTTGCCCTTGTTTCCATCGCAGGCTTCGCCGTTGTGGGCGTATGGATGTCCATTACCGCATCCCATTTCTTCCACCGCAGGGCTTTCGTCCGCAATGGTGGGCGCGTGGCGGACCTGGCTTACAAGGCGCCTCTATTTCCCTTGGTGCCTATCTTGGCCTTTGCGCTCTGCCTGGTGTCCCTGGTGGGTATAGCTTTTGACCCTTCCCAGATTGCCGCCCTGTACTTCGGTGTTCCCTTCGTGGCCGCCTGCTACCTGTTCTTCCACTTCCGGTATGGCCGGAAGTCCAGGGCAAAGCGTCCTGCTTGATCTGACCCTTGCACCAAGCTTCGCGGCCGGCCGAATTGTCGGTCGCGAAGCCTGTTTTGCCAGCAAGCCGCAATGACCGTGCGCTAACGCCCGCGTGTGAGAATTGCGTGAACGGCTTGATGGAAGGAGCAGTTTTCGTGGATGTGTCTCCAGAAGCGTCGTCATTGGCGCAGGGCCTTCGTCTTGTTCGCTTGGTAACGGACCGCGAGAAGCAGGGCCGCCAACTCCTGGGAGTGTCGCAGTTGGCGGCAGAGCTGGACATGGAGCAAAGCCGGGTGTCCCGGTTGGCTCAGGAGCTGTGTGACCTGGGTCTGCTCGAACGCGTAGACCGCGGTCCCTTTCGGACAGGACCGCGGTTCTTCAGTCTCGCTGCCGCCCTCAATGCCGGTTGGGTTCATCAGTCACGTGCTGAGCTGGAGGAGCTGGTGTCTGCTCTCGATTTGAGGTCCCGACTCTCGGTGCGCGACGGCGTCAGGGTTCTCTTGTTGCGTTCGTCCACTAATAACTCGGTGCTGGGTGGGTTCGCCAAGCCCGGCATGGTCACCCCGGTATGGTGCACGGGTTCGGGGCGGGCATTGCTGTGGGATCACTCAGTCACCGAGTTGGAGTCCCTGCTCGCCGAGGTCAATTTCATCGGCGTCGGCGGCCCGGCTGCAGCGCATTCTGCAGCGGAGGTCGCAGGACTCATGGAACGCGACCGAACCCAGGGTTTTGTGCTGGCCGCCGAAGAGTTTGAACACGGAGTATGGGAGTTGGCTGTCCCTGTCCGCGAAAGCGGGGGCCGAATTGCGGCTGCCCTCAGCGTTCTGGGTAGCCGGTCAAGCCTTGAGGCGGCCGCCCCCGAGATTGCTGCGGTTCTTCAGTCCGCTTCAACGCGGCTGGGTGCCGGGGCGGAGCTCGCTGTCCAAGGTTGAATGAGGGACGACCTGCGTCCGCCCACCTGGACCTCAAGCCAATCACGCCATGAGCCGAGTGCTATGGCGAACGCCTCCCGCTGGGGTCCGATGCGTGACTTGGGCCCAACGACCTGCAGCGCCGCTGCGACTTCCCCCTTGAAGTCCCTGATCGGGGCGGCCAGTGAGTAGAGCCCGGGCTCGGCCTCCTCATCGACTATTGAGTAGCCACGGGTGCGCGCTTCGTTGAGCCGTTTCAGAAAGTCGTCGACGGACACCGGCGTATTGGGCCCGTGTTTGACGAACTCCACGCCATCAAAGATCTTCCGTATCTCATCCTCTTCGGCATCCCAAAGGAGTGCTTGACCGGCGTCACTGCAGTAGGCGGGGTAGGGGCGGCCAAGCCATGAACCCACCAGATTGGCACTGTCCGGAACTTGCTCGCCGATGGTAACCGTACTGTTTCCGCTGAGCACGCCCAGAAAGCAGGCCTCGTTGGTTTCGGAAGCCAGGCCTTCCAAGGCAGTGAGGCCGTCAGTCTTCAGCCGCTGCTCAGTTACCAATTGGGCGTCTGTCAGGATCGACCAGTCCAAACTGTATTCACGCTGCCCGGTACGCCTGAGGAAGCCTTCCTGCTGTGCACCTTTGAGGCTCCGCGAAACCTGACTACGGTCCTTGTCCAGGCGGGCTGCGATGTCAGCCACCTTGCCGCCGTCGAATCCCTCGGCATGACGTGCCCCCACTGCAAGGAGGGCCATCATTCCACGGCCCATGCTGGAGGTCTTTGACATGGATCGATTCTAGCCACCCGGCCGGGGCACGCGTGTATGGGATGGAAGTTCTAGTGGATGGAGAAGACGCGAGCCGGGAAGCCACTTCCCTCGAGCGGTTTTGCCCACGTTGCGATCAGGGCGGCCCCCGCCTCAGGAACGTGATCCAGGTTGGCCATTAGTTCGATCTGCCATTTGTCCTGGGAGAGGACATAGGTTTCCAAGCTGAAGTCCTTGCGGGAGGTAGCCATTCCAGGGTCGGTGTCAGTTTGTTCGTGGCCGACGGCGGTGACTTGGCACTTTTCGATGAGGTACTCCAGGACGTCCCGAGACCACCCGGGAGTATGGCTTATTCCGGCGTCGTCGACGTTCGCCATTGCTGCGGTGTCAGGCCAGCGGCGGCTCCATCCAGTGCGCAGGGCCACGAATGCACCTGCCGGGATTTTCCCGTTACGCGATTCCCATTGCAGGACATCGTCCACACTGGGCGTGGCATCCGGGTCGGCCAGGACCCGGTTGCTGATGTCCAGGACAACCAATGGCAACACCATGTCCTCGACGGGAAGCTGATCGAGCGTCCGCCCGCCACGGACAAAATGCGACGGCGGATCCACGTGGGTGCCCCACTGGCCCACTATTGAATACCTGTGGGCAGTGAAACCGTCACCCTTCTCCAGATCGAAGAGGGTTTCCCTGGCCTCGTCCGGGAATGCCGGAAAGCGGGGCTGGCCCGGATGAAAGGCATGGGTCAGGTCGGTGAAAGTTCTGTTGAGGAGAAGTGGCGCCAAGTCCTGCCATAGGGGGGAGCTCATGATGCCAGCCTCGTTTCGACCTGAGCGGCGCTGCTGGAGACACTGAGTGGTCCCGAGACTTCGATGACGGGAACTTCCCACGGGTGGATGTCGACTATCCGTTGAACGAGTGCTTGGACAGCGGACTGATCCAGGGCGTCGTCAAAGTAGGTGGTGAACACGAACGTGGGTGAGATTGTTCGCTGGCCTATGGTGCCCAGCGTGGGGTTGGCGCCCTCGGCCACGGTGAAGCCTTCGAAGCCTGCGGAAGACTCGAAGACATGGTGATAGTTACCGAAGCCGCCGAGTTCCGGAGTGGCTTGCAGTTCCTCGAGCAGGGATGTGATGCCCGCATCCGCGTTCAATGCCTGGAGGTTGCCCCCCGCCAGTTGCGTCATTGTCTCCACGGGAATGGGCCAATGGATGCGAAGCTTGCGCACCGCTTTGAGTTCAATGTTCATGGGGGACCCTTCCGTCAGTATGTCTTCGAGATATCGTGCCACGACGTGACGAGCATTACAAGCATATGAAAATGTTTATAATGCACATCATGCCCCTATCTTCACAGCCGCGGCACAGTTTCCCCATGTACAACCCATAGGCGCGGCGCGTTTCATGGATGCATGACAACTCCTCACCCCGACCACGATCGTGGCCTTGAATTCGACCTCTCCACGCTCTTGAGCCGGCGTCGCAGCTTGGGGGTGCTCCTCGGTGCCGGAACGGCAGCAGCCCTGGCGGCCTGTACGCCGGGTACGGGAGGCGGCAGCGCATCGCCGTCGAGCGCTGCCACAGCTACCGCCACCGTTACTGAAGGCGCGACGGCGGCCGCGTCGCCAACCGCTACGAGCACCGTGACCCGTGCCTTCGCAGAATGCGGAGTGGAGATCCCGGAGGAGACTCTTGGGCCCTACCCGGGCGACGGTTCCAATGGCCCCAACGTGCTGGAGGCGTCCGGGGTGGTCCGTCGCGACATCAGGTCCAGCTTTGGAACTTCCAGCACAAAGGCCGAGGGCGTGCCGCTGACAGTGACCCTGACGCTCCTGGACAACGCGAACGGTTGCGCTCCTTTGGCCGGTGCCGCCGTGTACGCCTGGCACTGCGACAAAGACGGGAAGTACTCGCTTTACGATTCAGGCATTGAGAATGAGAACTACCTTCGCGGCGTCCAGGAAGCCGACGCCAACGGGCAACTCACCTTCAGTACCATTTACCCCGGTGCCTACAACGGCCGTTGGCCTCATATTCACTTCGAGGTATTTGAGTCCATGAGCAACACCTCGGCCGCCGGGCAGGTGCTCGCCGTCTCGCAGATAGCGCTCACTGAGACTGCCTGTAAGGAGGTTTACGCAACGTCCGGCTATGAGTCCAGCGCCCGAAGCTTCCCGAACACTACCCTGACCTCGGACAACGTCTTTGGTGACGATGGAGGCATATACCAGCTGGCGACTATGTCCGGTTCCGTGGCGGGTGGTTACACGGCCGCGTTGAACGTCACCGTTTAGGCCGTTCAGCTGCGAAAGCAGGGCTAGACTCGGGGGCATGCCTTCGAATGCCAGCGCAGCAGTTGACCACATCAAGGACCTGGGCGAGTACGTTTCGGCGTCTCCGTCGAGCTTCCACGCGGTGCATGAGGCTGCTCGGCTGCTGGACGCCGCAGGCTTCACCGCGTTGGATGAATTACAGCCCTGGGACGGCGGAGCAGGCAAGTGCTACATCATCCGTGACGGGGCGCTCATCGCTTGGGTGACCCCCGAAAACGCCGGCCCCACCACTGGTTTCAACATCCTCGGTGCACACACAGATTCGCCCTCGTTCAAACTCAAGCCGAAGCCGACCACCGGAAAATTCGGCTGGCTGCAGGCCGGGGTGGAGGTCTATGGCGGGCCTTTGCTTAACTCCTGGCTGGACCGTGAATTGCAGCTGGCAGGCCGATTGGTACTTCGTGACGGCACTCAGCACCTGACCGCGACGGGTCCACTCCTTCGCTTCCCGCAGCTTGCCATTCATTTGGACCGCGGCGTCAACGACAACGGTCTCCACCTGTCCAAGCAACAGCATATGAACCCTATCTTCGGCCAGGGCGACCCCGCCCGAGAGGACCTCTTGGGGCTGCTCGCCTCACGTGTGAAAGGCATCACCGTTGATGCTGCGGACATCGGTGGTTACGACGTCGTAGTGGCGGACACGCAGGCGCCGGCAGTTTTCGGGGCCAAGGGTGAGTTCTTCGCTTCAGGCCGCTTGGACAACCTTTCTTCCACGCACGCGGGCCTGGTGGCGCTGATAGCGCATGCGTCCTCTGTGCCGACAACGGGTCCCATCGCGGTCCTGGCGGCGTTCGATCATGAGGAGATCGGCTCCAACTCGCGCTCCGGTGCCTGTGGACCCATCCTCGAGGACGTTTTGGTGCGCATCTCGGACGGCCTGGGTGCGTCGGTGAGTCAAAGGCGGCAGGCCATGGCGGCGTCGTTCTGTGTTTCTGCGGACGCCGGCCACGCCGTCCACCCGAACTATGTGGAGAAGCACGATCCCGCGAACAGGCCGGTGCTGAACGGGGGCCCGCTGCTCAAAATCAATGCCAACCAGCGTTACGCGACCGACGCTACGGGTGCGGCTTTGTGGGCCCGTCTCTGCCATGAGTCCGGCGTTCCGTATCAAGAGTACGTTTCCAACAACGATCTCCCGTGTGGTTCCACCATCGGGCCCCTGACTGCTACCCGCCTCGGCATCCGAACGGTGGACGTGGGTATCCCGCTGCTGTCCATGCACTCTGCGCGGGAGCTGTGCGGCGTAGAGGACGCGAAGAGTCTGGCGACTGTAGCTGAGCAGTTCTTCCGGGCAGCGGTCTAGGCAGAAGCCTAAAGCAGTCATTTCAGGGGTATTACAAAAGTTTCCTATAGGAAACTTTGGATTCCTCAGGGTTTACATTTTGTGCGCCCCTCTCTTTTCATCATGCGCAATTTGTTCAGCTGCACAGGATGCGCATCGGTGTAGGAGGTTAACGTGAATTAGTCATGTGGCCCGTGGCACACCACTGCGGCCAACCTCAAAAACCTAAAAGGACGGCGCCGATCCATGCACGCTGACCAACAGCTTTCAAAGTCCCTAAAACCCAGACACTTGTCCATGATCGCCATCGCCGGCGTCATCGGGGCAGGCCTGTTCGTTGGGTCCGGGGCCGCTATCCAGCAGGCGGGACCGGGCATCCTGGTGGCCTACCTTGCTGCCGGCCTCGTGGTCATCCTCGTCATGCGCATGCTTGGTGAGATGGCTGCAGCCAACCCTGAGACCGGTTCGTTCTCCACCTATGCTGACAAGGCGTTGGGCCGTTGGGCCGGATTCAGCATTGGCTGGCTCTACGCCTGGTTCTGGATCATCGTGCTCGGCATCGAAGCCACTGCCGGTGCGGCCATCATGCATCGCTGGGTGCCGGGCGTTGACCAATGGGTCTGGGCGCTCATTCTCATGGTGCTCCTCACGCTGACCAACCTCGGCTCGGTGAAGTCCTACGGCGAGTTCGAATTCTGGTTCGCGTCCATCAAGGTAGCGGCAATCGTCATCTTCCTGCTGGCCGGAATCGTCGCCATCCTCGGCTTCATGCCGGGCGTCTCAGCGCCGGGCGTAGCCAATCTGCTGGAGCAGGGCGGCTTCATGCCCAACGGTCCCGGCGCTGTCCTCGCGGGCATCCTCGTGGTGGTGTTCTCCTTCTTCGGCGCGGAGATCGCAACCATTGCTGCCGGTGAATCCGAGAACCCGGTGGACGCCGTCAAGAAGGCCGTGAAGTCCACTGTGTGGCGCATCCTGATCTTCTACATCGGCTCCATTGCCATCGTGGTGACCTTGCTGCCCTGGAATGACGCCTCCGTCGCCAAGAGCCCGTACGTTGCTGTCATCGAGCTCTACGGAATCCCGGGTGCCGGGACCATCATGGACATTGTTGTCCTAACGTCGGTGCTCTCCTGCCTGAACTCGGGCCTGTACACCGCCAGCCGCATGCTGTTCTCGCTCTCGCAGCGCGGCGACGCTCCCAAGTCCTGGATGAAGATCTCCAAGCGTGGCGTGCCTGCCGCGGCAGTGCTCGCTTCCACCGTGGTTGGATTCCTCACCGTCGGAGCGAACTACATTGCCCCGAACTCGGTGTTCCTGTTCCTCGTGAACACGTCAGGTGCCATCGCGTTGTTCGTCTGGCTGGTCATCGCGACCTCGCAGCTCATCCTGCGCAGGCGAATGGGCGCGGCAGCCAAGGATCTCGACCTCAAGATGTGGTTCTTCCCGTACCTCACGTGGATTGCGATTGGCGCCATCGTGGCACTCATCATCGGTATGGTCATCATCGAATCCACCCGTGAATCGCTGTTCCTATCGCTGGCCCTGGCTGCCGTTGTGGTGGGCATCGGCGTGCTTCGCTACCGCAATAAGGGCAACACGCCCGCCACTCCGGTGCTTGGCGGGGAAGCCGAGCGCGCCAAGATCGGTTCCTGACCGCCGTCGCCTTTTCTGCAACAGGACAGCCGCCGTCAATGCTCGACGGCGGCTGTCCCGTTTCGCTTTATTGTTCGGCTTGGTCGTTGCGTTTCTTGTCGGCCTGCAGAATGCCGTCACGTACGCCCGCACGGATCACAAAGTACAAGAAATAGAGGGCGATCGCGGAGAAGACAACCGTCAGGACCAGGGCGTTCAGGGGTGTGGCATCCATGGCCCCAACCCTAGTGGGACTCTATCCCGGCGACAGGAATCCACGGATTGCCGTTCTTCGTGTTAGTGTTTTTGACGCTGTCAAGGAGAATAACGAAACACGTTCTCCTGATCACCTTGCGCGGGTGGCGGAATGGCAGACGCGCTAGCTTGAGGTGCTAGTCCTCGAAAGGGGGTGGGGGTTCAAGTCCCCCTCCGCGCACACGAATAAACGGGAGAGCCGCCTGCGATGCAGGGGGCTCTCCCGTTTCACGAGGTGGACACTCCGCGCGCCACCCGTAGGACATCCAGCTTCCCGGCGTGAGCGTCCTCCCGACCACAGGTTCACTGCCCGGGTGCCGGCGCCCAGGTGGATGTGAACGCACCCCACATCAGGGGGGAATGCGCCATGGATCCGGTAGCCGCCCAGCGCTCGGCTTGGCCGCGCTGCCACGCGCCCAGCGCCTCGATGGGCTCCGGCTGCTCTTGAGCGTGATCAATCGATGAGACGGTCGAAGCGAAAACCGGCTCATCAATCCCCGCTACGGCGGATAGGCCGTCGTCTGTGGGAAGGGTCCAGCGGGTCGCTGTGACATGTTCGGCGCCCCGTCTGACCATGGCCGAGACAAGGCCCGCCGGTTCGGCGAACCGCTGGTCGCCGCCGGACTCGCACGCAATGAGCGCCACCCGCGCGGGCATCCGCCACGGCCCCTCGCCATTGGAGCCAAATGCCAGGTCGGAGGCGGCCAGCGGGCGATGCGCGCCGATGGGCTCGGCACGTCCCGGTATGTCAGCGCCGTCTGACAGGTGCAGCCGCACGTCGAGGCCGTGCCGGGCGCTCGACACGTGGCCGACGTACAACAGCCGGACGGCATTTTCCAGCTGACTGCGCAGACCACCACGGTTGATCGTCCCGCCGATCGCCGGTTCGGTACCCCGACGCCGCTCGCCGAGTCTCCGGATCACCTCCACCACCGGGGAGTCTGCCCCCTCGCGGAGGACCCGGCCGAGCACGCCCCCGGGTACCTTTGGGTCGAGTACAGCGACCACGACGCCGGCGGGGTCGTATGCCGAGACTTTCCGTCCGATTGCGTTGCGCACGCCCGCCGGCGGCAGCATCGACACGTCTGCTTCATGCACCATCCGGCGCCCCTCGTCCACCAGGAGCGCCTCCCACGGCACCCGGCCAAGCGACGGCGAGACCTGGACCCGAAGGTGGGGGCGGAGGCCGCGCTCGAGCAGGTGGTTGACCTCGGCGGCGAGTGCGAACGGGATCAGCGTCTGTGCCAGCTTGGAAGACAGTGCAGCTTCCCGCTCAGGATCGCCGAGCGGGCCGGCGAAGGCGCGCTGCAGGGCACTCCGTACATCCTCACCCCCTGCCGGCGATGGAACGGCGTCATCGAGCTCATCGAGCGCCGGCTGCACAAGCTCCCGTGGCATGGCGATAGCCCGTGGTTGGCTTGGGGCGTGCTCCCAGCGCCAGGTGAGGTAGAGGCTGCCGGCGTCGACGAATTTCAGCTGCACGCGCGGCTGCCCCTCAAAATCGGCACGCACCACGCTGAGGTCTGGCTGTGGTTCCCGGTTTCTTTCCATCGCACTCACCACGCGTCGATCACGTCGTCCGAACGGATCCGGAGCCGGTAACGCCTTTCGGCCTCCGCAATCCAGAGGTGGAACTCAGCACTCCCATCGGGTAGCCCACGCAGCCGCGGTGGGAGGCTGAGTTCGAGGCCACCCGGCTCTGCGGGCGGTGTGGCGTTGAGAGCTGCTCCGGAGCCCGCAGCGAGTGCGAAGTCCGGGCCGAACGGTGACTGCGCCTGTGCGAGCAGAGGAAGGCTCTTCTGATCCGCCGTCGTGCCGCCGGCTTCAAGAGTCGACGATGACGCTGCGAACTCGATTAGTTCGATTGCGAGCCGGGTGTGCTGCATCGCTGTGATGATCTGCAACGCAATGGAGAGCGCAACCGACGCAACTTCCGTCACCCAGCGCTCCCGGACGGGACCTGGCGCGAATTTCGCGCGCATCGCGTCGGTTGCCAGAGCCGCCGGCAGGGCCAGATTCAGTGCGACGTCAAGACGGCGCTGCTTCTCGGATGCACGGATCGCAGCGGAGGCTGCCGCATAGGCGATTCCCGCCCGGCGCACATCGATGCGTGCGAGCTCATGCATTGACCCCTGTGCCTCACAAAGAGTGCGGGCCTGAAGGTAGGACTTGTCGCTGTCATAGAAGCGCATCCCTCCTGCGTGGATGTCGCCGAGCAGCAGGTGAGTCTCGATCTGGGCCGCGATGGCGCCCTGCGCTATGAAATTGCTGAGTGCTTGCCGAGCGAGTTTACGTGCCGGGATGAGCTTCCCGTGGGCAAGAAGCACGGCGGCGCGTCCTACTAGGCATCCCGCGGCCCGCCGCGGGTCGCCTCCGCGCTGATACCCGTCTGCGGCAGCGGCAAAGTGCTCTTCGGCCGCAGCAATATCCCCTTGTTCGAGCAGCATCCTGGCGAGATTCTCGTCGGCCTGTGCTGCGGACGCCGGTTCCGTCGCTTGCAGTTCCCTCGCCAGCCGCATCTGATCGCGCGCCAGGGCTCGATCGCCTGTCCGGTGCGCGAGAGCGGCCAGCCCCGCGTACCCGAAAGACGCCACCCGGGGCTCGTGGGTGAGGGCTACCTCGATTGCGCGCCTAAACTCCGCATCAGCTTCCTGGAAGTGTTCCATGGACATCAGCGCGTTGGCGCGGGTGATGTGCAGCCCGAATCTCAGCAGCGCGGGGGTCTCTTCGTCGAAGGCCGACTCCGCTGCGGCGAGGTCTTCGCAGCCGCCGGCGTGGTCTCCGCGAAGTGCCTTGGTCTGGGCACGGTTGATCAGGCAGCCGATCCGCACGTCCACCGTGCGGCGCTCGGAGCCCAGCTCGGCCTCGGCCCTTTTGCACAGTTCGATTGCCTCTGTCGCCAGTGCGATCGATTTCTCCAGATCCGCCTTCGCCTCGGAGACTGCGGCCAGATTGGAGAGTGCGCGGGCACGGATGTCCAAGCCGGCGGCGTCCACATCATCCATGAGGGTCGCTTCGAGGATCCGGTGCGCTGCCGGTTCAGATGCCGTGGCGCCCCCGGATGCGTAGGCCGCGGTCATCTCGGCGAATATCGCGTCAAGATGCTGCCAGCGTTCGGAGCCGCCGCCCGGCCCGCGCAGTCCGAGTGGCTCGTAGACGCTCATGCGAGCACCGCAGCTTCGCGCTCGGCCACGGTGGTGACCGCGCTGCCCCCGCTGCCTTCGCCGCCTTCGCCTGCCTCGGTGAGTGCCCGGGCCAGTGCCCTCCGTGCTGCGTCGATGAGCGCTGCTGAGTCGACCCTCCAGCCATCGCCGTAGCCCGGCGAGGCGATGGTGAGCGTGCGCTCCTCGGGGCGCGTAAGCAGGATGCCCGCCGGTACCGTCGCCCGGCCGGAGAAGCTTGCCGCATTGGGCACGAGTTCGAGTGAGATACCGGCGAAATCGGCCGCGAGCGGTTGCGGCGCACTTTCCGATCCGCGTCCTGGAGCCCGCTCGACCGCCACTTCGAGAACGGTCGATCCCCCGATGAGGTGGATGCTCCAGCGTGCTTCCGCGGCCGCATCGGCCGTTCCTGGCGCCACGCGCGAGAGGTCCAGTGGAGCGGAGCCGGCCGCGATCGGCCGTGTCGAGTCCGTCCCGACGTCGGCGGCCTTCGTCGCACCCGCGGCGAGGGCGAATTCGCCCTGCGCGCCCTCGGATGCATCAGCGCGAATCGGATCGAGGCTGATACACCGGTCATCCGCACTCGATCGGATACGTTCGATGAGTCCCGGGACTACGCTTGGCAGCGATGGCGGCACCTCATTCTCGAGATACTCCGCGGCGCGCAAGCCCTTCCGCAGTTCGTCGTCAAGCCCGTTGGAGTCGTCCAGCAGATGTTCGAGCTCCACCACCTCGGCCGCCTCCTGCAGATGCAGCAGCCTTGTATCCAGAGCCGGTATGGCAGCACGGTGGGATGCCGGCCACCACGACCGCGCCCACCGACAGCGGGCCACCACTCTGGCCGACTCGAGCGCCGCACCCGGCACGGCCGCGAACGGACTCGAATCAACTGCGAGCAGCGCCGTGGTTACCTCCACCCCGTAGATCTGCCACGCCCATTCCGCGGCGAGAACCGGATCCCACACGATCGCTGCAGGGAGCGCTTCGCCAGTGGCGACATCCCAGACGAGGACGGCGCCGGCTGCCTCCAGGATGGCGCTGAACTCCGGCCGCGTTGCCGGGGTGCCCAGCACGAGCCCATCGTCCGTTCTGGTCACGCGCACTGTCATGCGGTCGCCTCCAAAATATTGAGGGCGATAGCGGCTTTCACCCGACTTCGGCGATCGAGGATCACCGAGCGCATGGCGCCGTCAATCAGCCGCCAAGCCTCGTCTCCGACCACTGGCTCGGCTCGCAGCTCACGTCCGTGCAGGCGTGCCCAAAGCCGTCGTATGACGGCCTCCCGGACGTGCGCGGTCTCAGTCGAGGGCTTAGCCAGTCTCAGCGCCCGATGCACGAATGGCTCGCGACGCCAGCGCGCGAGCAGACGCTCGCCCGCGTCCGTCCGTGCTTCCCACGCTGCTTCAGCGTCGTCCTCCGGTGCCAGAAGGCATGTGGCGAGGGAAGCTGCGAGGAGCAGCACCCGGCTCGACTCCTCGGCCAGCTGCCAGCCTCCGGCCGATCGTTGGATCTCCGCTGCCAGAAGATCCTTCACATCAGCGCCGCTGTAAGCGATCGCGGCATACGAGGCGAACAGGCGCTCCAGAATGGATCGGTCGAAGGGCGGCGGCAGCGCGGACTTCGATGCCGAGACGCCTGGTTCCGGCGGCTCCGGGAGGTCCAGATCGGTCAGGCCGAGGCGGCGCGCCCTGCCTTCGTACATCAGTGGCACGGCACTCGCCGATCCGGCCTCGGAGTTCACGAGTGTCCGGAATTCGTCAGCGGCACCGTGCTGTTGTGCACAGACATCGAGGAAGCGGATCACCCGATCCCGAGGGACGGCAGGCACCGGGCACTTGGTCGCGTCCCAAGCCCGTTCGACCGCGCGGCGCACCTCGCGGGCGACGCGTGGATCGGAGAGATGGGCGCGCAGATCGGCGAACGCCAGCCGCGAGCCGTCGTGGATCCCGGCCAAGGTGTGTGCGGCAACGCCGTCGGCATCCACACCTGGTCTGCCGTGGAGGCGCGCGAGTTCGTACGCCCGCTGGAAATAGAGTTCTTGCGGGTTCCCCTCCGTGATGCCCGCTCGACGCCGCTCTCTCTTCAACAGCAGGAACCATGACGCGGCTGCGGCCAGGTCCTGCCCGGCGGCACTGATAGCCGCCCGCAACCCTGCAGCGGCCTCATGGGAGAGCAGCGCAGGTGCCAGGTGCGGGTTCAGTGTTGGGCGTAGTACCAGTGGATCGATCACCAGCTTTACGGTGCGGGTCAGAGGTAACCCCGTGCGCCCGGTGAATGGTTCGACGCCCGCGAGCTCGGACCATGCGTCGGCGATAGCGAGGGTTCTCGGCACGCCGATTCCCGGGTGCCGGGAGGTTGACGCGACTATGCTCACGCTCACCACTGTATCGGCACACCGAAACCTGTGATCGGGAGGCAGAGGCGGCGCCCTATCGTCGCGTATGAAGGATGCAGGCCGGTCGATCGAGGAGGGCGCCATGCTCAGTACCATCAGCCAGGGTAGCGCCGCCGCCGCACCACGATCCCCGCGGCCTCGGCTCCTCCTCTTCGGCGGACCGCTCGCCTCACTGCTCCTCTTCTGCGGGCTGTTCTTCGGGCTCTCTTGGCTCGTGACGCCCGAACCCGAGGTCTCGGTGAGTGAGGCCGTCGCCGTGACCAAGCTGGAAGGCAGGGATGTGGTGGTCGCCGCATACTCCCGCAGTAGTTCGCGCGGCATGTTTCAGCTCATGTTCCAGCCCATGTTCCAGACGCGACTGGCAGCGGTAGACGCTGACACCGGTGAACACGTCTGGGACGTCCGGCTCGACGAGAGGGTCTCCAACGACGTACGCGTGCTCGCCGCAGGCAAGGGGCGGGTCTACGTCGCAGGCCGCGATGGGCTGTACATTCGCTCGCTCGCGGACGGATCTGCCGTTGCGCAGCCGGACTCCATCGACGGCCTCGGTGACGAGTATGTCCCGGAGCTGGGCGCGTACGACGTCGACACCCAGCGCGGTCATGTGGTGGCGATCGATCAGTCGGGCGAGCTGTGGCAGATTCCGATCGGAGAAGACGTAGCTGAGCCTGCGGATCAATCGACCACCAGCACCTGGGGCCCAGTGCTTGCCGATGATTTCAGGTTTGCCCTTGATCTTCCGGACTACGCAACCGCCGCTCGTGTCGATGCTGGCACCACCATCGCCAGCCAGCCCATCAGCACGGGCGCGCTCAAGGATCGGCTTGAGTTGAGCAGCGACTCGGGAGTTCAAACCCTCGCCGACATGGAGTTCTTCGAGGCTCGTTTCGTGCTCGACGGCGGGCGGAGTCAGGCCGCGGCCGAACGGGACCGCCCGGAGGACGGTATTACCGAGCTCGCCGCCGGCAGTGGTTCCGGTTACGTCATCGTGGTCTCCGCGACGAACGCTGCGGGCAGCGCTTACCGGGTGGACACGGTC
Organism: Paenarthrobacter sp. GQ52; assembly: GCF_059759005.1. Classification (NCBI taxonomy): domain Bacteria; kingdom Bacillati; phylum Actinomycetota; class Actinomycetes; order Micrococcales; family Micrococcaceae; genus Paenarthrobacter; species Paenarthrobacter sp. GQ52. The sequence goes on along the minus strand of NZ_JCAXEJ010000006.1, from coordinate 150,585 downwards.
GATCTCAGCACTGGTGCAGTGTTGGGCACGGCCGGACTCGAGGTGGGATACACGGTTGGCGGCGGTTACTCCGGAGAGAACCTGGTGGCGTTCGCCGTCGCATCGGCCGACCGTTCGCATGGGAAAGGCATCATCATGGTGGTGCCACCGGACGGTAGCATTCGCGCGTTCCCCATCGGCGCGACAAACTTCTTTGGCTGGCCGCTATGAAAGGGGTTCCAGTATGAGCCTTGTTGATCCGGATGCCGCCAGGCGCGAGCGTGCCCGGCAGCTGCCTACGCTACGCGAACTTATTCCGTGGGCGATTGCCTCATCCGTGGGTGGTGCTCTTCTCGCCTTTGGACTCACGGGTATGTCCGGTGCCGGTGAACCGGACTTCACGGAATCGCCCATGACCCGGTTCGCGGTGATGATGCCGCTCCTGCCCGTCGGCGGGATTCTGGTAGTGCTGTCCTGGGTCGCGTGGGTGAGCCGGGTTGCCCGCAACCCAACGCTCCCAGGTTGGGCAATCCCTTCAGCGCTGAGTTTGCTTGGAGCAGCGATCGGGGCATCGGCCGCCCGCTCCAGGAGTGAGCTGATCGGCGATCCTCGCGCTACTCTCACGGTGATGCTGCTGCTGGCGGGAGCTGTGCTGCTTGGCAGTTTGGGCGTTGTTTCGTGGGTCCGGCGACGGGCCCGCCTCCATAGTGCAGCTCAGATGATGCGCACTGGATCGCGGACCCTGGGGACCGTCACGAATCAGGGCTACACGCACTTTTCCGAGTCAAGCCGGATCCTGACGCAGGTGACATACTCGTTCGTGGATGGCGCAGGGGACCAGCGGTACGTGAAACGGGCAGCGATCATCGAGGCGGGCGATCCGATTGTCTACGGCGAAACCGTGGACGTCTGGTACGACCCGGGCGCGCCGGGAGACGAGAGTCGCGTCGTTGTGAAACGTCGGTCCCAAGTCTGAACTGACACACCCGGCAGACACTGTGGCTAGGCGCCCGGTCGCGGAGCAAACATGATCACGCCTACGCCCACTATGCAGATTGCGGCGCCGATAATGTCCCAGCGGTCCGGCCGGAAGCCGTCCATCAGCATTCCCCACGCCAGCGAACCCACAATGAACACGCCACCGTACGCGGCCAGAACGCGGCCAAAGTGGGCGTCGGGCTGGAAAGCGGCAAAGAATCCGTAGATCCCCAGGGCCAGGACGCCCAGTCCTGCCCACCACCAGGCCTTGCCTTCACGCAGGGCCTGCCAAATGAGCCAGGCCCCACCGATCTCCGCAACGGCGGCCAAGGCGAACAGGATGATGGACTTCAGGACGGTCATAGCGCTGCTTGTTCTCTCCCGAAGGGTTCGTAGCTCCGGGCGCCTTCGGTGATCTCCTTGTTGAGCTGGGTAAGGCGCTGGACGATTTCCCGAGGATCCTGGGCTACCGCCTTCGGCCAGCCGTAGCAGGCTGCAACTGCCTCGTCGAGCTGCTTGTGCAGCTTCTTGAGGTCTGCGTACGCGCCGTCGTCCACGAGGTTGTACAGCTTGGTCAGGCCGAACCCTTCCGCCGCGCAGATCTGCTGTCGGCGCTCGACGACGGCCCGGCTGAGTTCGGCGACAGCCTCGCGTTGCGTGGGGGTGACGGGGTCCGGCCAGGGGAAAGTCGTGAAGACAGAGGTTGGGGTGTAGCGGAGGTCGCCCTTCAGAGTGGAAGACCGGTGCCAGGCCCAGGCATCGTGGGTCTTGGAGAGGAGGACACCCATGGAGTAGTCGTCATCGAAAGCAAAGACGTTGGTGGCATTGCTTGCGAGGGTCTGTTGATCAGACCATGCAACGTCGAGTCTCTTGGCGTGTCCAGCTACTGCGGCATAGCGTGGCAGCCCCCTCAGAGCATCCCGCATGTCAACACGTGGGCGCCCAAAGAGCCACCATCGTTCACGGGTGCTTCGGTCATTGGTCTTATCCCGTTCGGGCTTCACATCCCGCCTCACGATGTCCAGCACAGCTTTGTACGGGAGGCATTTCTCAAGGGGCCGCAGTCCGAAGTCGATGGCCCATCGTGACGGGGATTGCGTAGGCGAATCCGTGATGTCACTTGCGGTGAGATAGGGGCGCACTACGTCGACGTTTGCTGCGTCAGCGGCCAAGAGGCTCCTGGCTGTGGACTCATCGATAATGAGCCCCTTCGCTTTGGGGCTCGGTCCTTCAAAGCAGCGCGACTTGTTGGCTGCCAGGGGTTGGGGCGTCCAAGCGAGAGGATCCTCGTCACGCAGCGAGGCGTTGATTGCCGTCGCCGGTGAGCCATCCAAAGTGAATTCGGCAGGCGTCAGGCTGGGGGATTTCACCCAGTTAACAATGCTCACGTGAACCTTGGCCTCGCCCGGCCACTTTTGGCTGGAGATGGCGTCGGTGATGATACCGCCGTTGGCCATAACGTACTCCAACGATGCCGAACGCCCGAGGTTCTGTGAGATGGAGTTGGTTCCTACCAACCCAGCGCGTTGTCCAGGTTTCAGCTGGTCCTGGGCCCTTCGGAACCAGTACACACACAAGTCCTTGATGCCAACCCCAAAGCGTTTTCCAAGCCACTCCAGATAGTCGTCACCCAATGAGCGTCGTAGCAATGAAGCGCCCAGGAATGGCGGGTTGCCTACAATCGCGTCCACCTCTGGCCACTCGGCGGCCAGAGCGTCAGCGCGGCGGATACTGGACATGTCCACCAAGGGCAGTGGATCTTCAGCGGCACCGTAGCGGTCGATCATCTGACGCTGCCCCATCCACAGTGTCAGGCGGGCTATGAGCACCGCGATGCCTTCGATGTCGATGCCGTGCAGGTTGTTCAGCGGGTAGTAGGGCAGCGGTCCGGATGGAGCCGGCATGCCCGTGGTGGCCGCCGTCGTCGTGATCCTCTCCTTGAGTTCCTGCTCAAGTCCGCGCATTTCGCGGTAGGCGACGTAGAGGAAGTTGCCGCAGCCGCAGCTGGGGTCCAGGACTTTGAAATCGCAGAGTTCGTCCAGCAGGGACACGCCGCCAGCGACGGAAGTGATGGCGTCGATTCGCTCACGCCACGGCCGGATGATGGTGGGCGTGACGATCTTCATGATGTCGGCCTCGTGCGTGTAGTGCGCGCCGAGCTCGGCACGCCTTTCCTCGCCCAGGACGCCTTCCATGAGGGAACCGAAGATAGTGGGGTCCACTTGACGCCAGTCGAACTCCGCTGCCTGGGACAGCATCCGCAGTTCGTCGACGGTGAGGTCCACCTCGGCTGGCTCCAGGAACAGGGAGCCGTTCACATAGCGGGTTCCGTGCAGTTCGCCCTTCCTGTGCTGATCGCCCTTTTGATTGAGGACCCGAAAGAGGAAGCCGATTTCCTTCGCGGAGTTCGGATCTTGTTCGCTCAGCAACCGCTTCACGATGGTCTGCAGGGGATAGCCATCCAACATTCCGAGGTCCTCAGCGAAGAGGCACCAGACTGTCTGCAGGGTAAAGCGTTGAATTTCGTCAATGGGGGCCGCACTGCGATCCGCCAGGGAAAAGTAGAGGGCGGCGATGTGCTTGGCGGCGTCCTTGGACATGGCTCGGTGGTGCTCGGCAAACACGGGATCCAAGGTGGTGTCCGCGAGGAACAGCAGAGAATCGTACTTGTCCGGAAGGTCAGCCAGGGGGACGGTGAGCCTGGGTTTGGTAGGGAAGCGTCCCGGCTCCCAGATTTCGAACACCTGGAAATTGCAGATGACCACGAAGCGGGCCGCCTGAATGTCCGCCGTGTCATCCGAGGATTCCTGCCAGTACCGGTGAATCTGGTCCCGGGCCGACTCCACTTTGACGCCGGGCTTCTTCATCTCCACGATCAGGTTCCCTGGCCAGTGGAGGTCCATAAACCCTGCGCTCGACTTGAAGTCTTCAAAGACCGCACCTGCAGTCTGGCGATTGGACCCGTAGCACTCGAAGAGCTCGTTGAGGAACGTTTGGGCTTCGCCCTTCTCGCTCCCGGAGTAGCTCCGCCACTTGGCTGCAAACTTTATGAGTGCTGCTCGAATCTCCTCGCCGCTGCGCGCCAAGTATTCCCCCTGTTTTTGATGGTCAGGCCTATCAGGCCAGTTTTGAGGTGGTTGCGCCTAGAGAAGTCGAAGCGCTTCCTGGCGATAGTAGGCATCTCGCATCAGGCGCTTACGAGTCTTTTCGAGGGACTCGATCGCTTCATCGAGTGCGAGCTTGGAGTTGACCTCCACCTCGTGCTTAGCGGCTTGGGCGCGCACCTTCTTGGCACGTGCCAGTGTGTGCTCGATGTTCAGGAGCACGTCCGAGACGCCATTCATGACAACCTCGTGTGCTGCCTCTTCGTCGGAACGGTGGGCACTTGCTGAATTGCTTGCCATGATTCCTCCGGAGGTGCTGGATGGGAGTCCTCGGACCGCTGAACCGGCGAGGGTACTGGTTTTCAAGGGTACTAGAACCAGTTCATCTGTGGTCGGGTTTTCCACAGTTGCCGCTGGGTATGGGCTCTGAACGGGTGGCAAGCACTCGGGTCATTCCGGGTTTATCCACATACGTAACCTGACCGGTTCCGGCCGACTACCCCGCCGAATAGCTTTGAGTGCAGGAGATGCACTAAGATATTGAAGTCTGTGTTACGCCCTCTTGCCGTGTTTTGCGGCCGGGGAGCGCCAACGCAGCATCGCAAATGAACCTCCTGTTACGGAAATACCGTAACCGCTTAGCCCAAAGGAGGTGGGTTCACATATGCGTCCTTACGAATTGATGGTAATCATCGACCCCGAGGTCGAAGAGCGTACCGTAGAGTCGTCGCTTCAGAAGTTCCTCAATGTCATCACCACCGATGGTGGAACCATCGAAAAGGTAGACATCTGGGGCCGTCGCCGTCTGGCGTACGACATCAAGAAGAAGTCCGAAGGTATCTACGCCGTGGTGAACTTCACCGCAGCACCGGCTACCGCCAAGGAACTTGATCGCCAGCTGTCTCTCAACGAGACGATCATGCGCACCAAGATCATCCGCCCTGAAGACCAGAAGGTCGTTGCTGAGTAATCAGCCCCTTCCAGATCTTTACCCCGAAGGAACGAACAAGGAGGCAGTAGATGGCAGGCGAAACCACTATTACGGTCATCGGTAATCTCACCAATGACCCCGAGCTGCGGTTCACCCCGTCTGGCTCAGCAGTAGCGAACTTCACCATCGCTTCTACTCCCCGGACCTTTGACCGCCAGTCCAATGAGTGGAAGGACGGGGAAACCCTGTTCCTCCGCGCATCGGTATGGCGCGAAGCAGCCGAGAACGTGGCCGAGTCCCTCACCAAGGGTATGCGCGTCATCGTTTCAGGCCGTTTGAAGAGCCGTTCTTACGAAACTAAAGAAGGCGAGAAGCGCACCGTAATCGAGCTTGAGGTCGATGAAATCGGCCCGAGCCTGCGTTACGCAAACGCCAAGGTCAACCGTACCCAGCGCTCCGGCGGTGGCCAGGGTGGCTTCGGTGGCGGTAACGCCGGTAATTCCGGTGGCTTCGGAGGCGGCGCTCCTGGTGGAAACCAGGGCGGCGGCAACTCCGGTGGAACCTGGGGCGGCAACCAGCCCGCACAACAGCAGGATGACCCTTGGGCTACGCCCGGTGTCAGCAACGCTGGCGGCTGGGGCAACGGCCCGGATTCCGAACCTCCCTTCTAAACACCAAATAAACGTCCGACGCCGGACACTTGCCGGAAGAGCCGAAAGGCACCATGGCGACAACCGCCGTCGAACACCACCATCCCGTGGATCAATATCCACGGGCTCCATAGAATAGGAGCTCCACGATGGCTAAGGCTGAACTCCGTAAGCCCAAACCAAAGTCCAACCCCTTGAAGGCCGCTGACATCACTGTCATCGACTACAAGGACGTAGCATTGCTGCGCAAGTTCATCTCCGACCGCGGAAAGATCCGCGCTCGTCGCGTCACTGGCGTTACCGTTCAGGAACAGCGCAAGATCGCCCAGGCAATCAAGAACGCCCGCGAAGTTGCTCTGCTGCCTTACTCCGGCGCTGGCCGCGGCTAAGGGAAGGGATTAACTAACATGGCAAAGCTCATTCTGACCCACGAAGTAACCGGTCTCGGTGCTGCTGGCGATGTCGTCGAGGTGAAGGACGGTTACGCACGTAACTTCCTGCTGCCCCGCGGCTTCGCTCTGACCTGGAGCAAGGGTGGCGAGAAGCAGGTTGAGTCCATCAAGGCTGCTCGTGCCGCTCGTGCGCACGCTTCTGTTGAAGCTGCACAGGCCCAGGCCCAGGCTCTGTCCTCCAAGAAGGTCAAGCTCGAGGTGAAGGCCGGCGAGTCCGGTCGTCTCTTCGGCACCGTCAAGCCTGCTGATGTCGCTGCTGCTGTTGAGGCCGCTGGCCTCGGCGCCATCGACAAGCGCAACGTTGAACTGCCGAACCACATCAAGTCTGTCGGTTCGTACACGGCTAACGTTCGCCTGCACGAGGACGTTTCTGCTGTCATCGACCTCGAGGTCGTAGCCAGCAAGTAGTCTCTGACTGCATCTGAAGGCCCCCGCTACCGGATTCCGGCGGCGGGGGTCTTTTTCTTTGCGCCGAGTTGGCACTTAAGACCAATGTTGGCGCTCAACATGGGGGTTAAGTGCCATCTCGGCGCGAGATTATGGCGTGTGGAACTCCTCCATCACGTGCTTGTACCCGGAGCGGATCATCTCGGCCAGGGTGTCGCGGTCCACGTCGTCCAGCTTGTTCACATAAAGGCACGCGGCACTGGCCTTGTGCTTGCCAAGTTCCGGGAGCAGACGGTCTGCGTCGGGACCTTCGGTAAGGCCGTAGAGCACCAGGCTGGCCTTGCGCGGTGAAAATCCGACGGCGGCGGCGTCGCCTTCGCGGCCGCTGTCGTACTTGTAGTGATAGCTGCCGAAGCCGACGATCGACGGCCCCCACATGACGGCTTCCTTGCCGGTGATGTCGCGCATCATTTCCAGCAGTTCAAAGCCGTCCTCGCGTCGCTGTGGGTGTTCCACTGCGGCCAGGAATTCTTCCACGGAGACGTCCGTGGGCTGGGTCTTGTTCTCTGCCATAGGGGTAGTTTGGCAGACGCGGGACGGGTGCGTCAGCAGAAAAATCGGCCAGCATTCCGGGCGACGCCATGGTGGAGGACCCGGTGAGGGGCAGTTTCAATGCCGGTGCGGCTCAGTGGCTGATCGGCAGCGGCCGGAACGAGGCCCTCCGAGCAGCCGCAATTGCCAGTCAGATGCGTTTCGCTCGCGACAGGACCACCACCAGGAAGATGCCGGCGCTGAAGACCGCCTGAATAGTGATAACAGACGTCGGCACGTAGCCGAGGTACAAGGCGAGCAGCACGGGGACCATGGCCAAGATGGTCACGTCCAGCCCGCGCATCAGTGAGCCCAGCTGAGCACGTGGAACCGGACCGAACGGCGTCTCAACCGGAGGCGCGGTCCAGTCCGGCGGGGTCCTGGTGGCTGCCCGGAGCGTCCCCGCACCCATGCCCACACCTGCGAGGGCGCCGACGCCTATCAACCAGGGATTCGCCGCACCCAAGAGAACCAAAAGTCCGCTCAGCACGCCCATCCACACAGCCATTGCCAAGCACGGCATGAGCGCGCGACTGGACCTCACCAGGGCGGGATGCAGCGGCAATAACGCGTCGAGCTCAGGAACCAGCGCCGTCTTGCGGGCCACACTCCCCATACCGGAAGCCGTTGCGCATCCGGAGATCACGATCACCGCCAACTGTGCGAACTCGGGCAGCCCGCCTTCCACGAGCAGTATCGCGGTACAGGCAACGAGCCACAGAATTGGCGGCACCAGTGGGGGATTGAGCCTCAGAAAAGCGACCACATCAGCGCGGATCTGCGCCCGAAGCGCGCCGCGCGAAGGCCGGGCGTAGAACCTGGCTGCCCTGCCGCCGTCGACCCTTTTACGGTTCCCACCAAGTGCTCGAAGCACCTCGTTGGGGTCCATCATGAACAAAGACGCACCCGCGTGGCCGGCGACGGCGCCGCCGCGAACCAGCTCGTCACCCCGCACCTGACCGGCGCGTGGCACCACCACGGCAAAGAGTCCGACGGCGGCGACTGACACCAGCGCTGTTGGCCACGGGGAGGAAGACAACGCTGGAAGGACGGAGCACGCAAGAAGTACAGTGGCCGCAATCGCCTTGCCTAGCCGGGGGCCCAGTAAACCAAGCTGCTGTACGGCCGCCAGAACCACCGCGATAGCGCCGGCCGCACCGAAGGTGAGGGAACCAAGAACGTGTTCGAGGGGCGCGCGGTCAACGGCAGTCACCATGCTGAAGGGAAGGTAGATGATGGCCGAGCCAGCTGCAGTTAGTGCGACTTTGCGAACGAAGGGCGGCAGGACCATGGGGCGGCGGTCAACGGGAAGCATCAGCCACCAGGTGCTCTCTGCGCCGTTGACGGTCATCGGTCCAAGCTTCCGTGCAAGGTTGCTGATGACGAGGAGGGCCGCGAAAGTGATGGATGTCCACAGCAGGGATTCCGGCAGGACGAGCCATGGTGCCCGGATGATGCTGTTGGCCGTTGATGCCCGGTCCGCGATTTCGTTGCGCAACGCCAGGACGAACGAGGCCGCAATAGTCAGTGCCACACCAATGCCGAGTCCCCAGCTGTAGGCATCGACGACGAGGTCTCCCCACGAGGTTCGGCTGCGTTTGTAGCGTCTGGCGGACCGGCGGGTGAATCGGACAATCTCAGAGGCCAGCTCCCGATTCTGCGGGGATCGTTCGAGGGCGAGTATGTCAGGACCCGGCAATGATCGAGGCCCCCTGCTCCGGATCGAACTCCCGGACTTCCTCGTCAATGACCAAACAGGTGGAAGCCGTGGCGAGCAGCAGTTGGGGATCATGGGTGACCAGCACTACCGCTCCGCCGTCCTTTGCATGGTCTGCGATCCTTTCGCCAATGGCTACGCGCATCCGGGGATCAAGCCGCTGTTCCGGCTCGTCCAGGATCAGCAGCGATGACGGCCGGATAAGTCCAGCGGCAAGCAGCAACCTGCGGCGTTGGCCGGAAGACAAGGCATCGGGGATGGCGTGGGCCCTGCCCTGGAGCCCGAAGAATTCCAGTTCTTCCTCAACGCGCGCTTCGGGGTCATCCAGGGAGTGCCCGCGGGCGATGAGGAGCAAGTGCTCGCGGACGGTAAGGGATGGGAAGAAGAGGTCGTCGTCGAAAACGGCGGAGACTTGCCGGCGGAACGGCACGGCGTCCGGATCGATGAGGAGGCCGTGGACCTTCACATCGCCGGACAGGGACGCCTGCCGCCCCGCGATGGTCCGGGCTACCGTGGACTTTCCTGCGCCGTTGACGCCGACGATTCCCAAGACTTCGCCCGCGTCCACCGATGCGGAAACTTCCCCGCAGACCGGAGCTCCGGCATAGCCGACCAACAGGCCTTCGGCCTCCAAAACTGTCCCCATGGTGCAACCCTACCCGCGGGATTGGCGCGACCCCGCTGCACCGTTTAGCGTGAGTCATATGTCAGCATCCGATGCTTCCGCGAGGGCCAACGGCAACCCTTTGCTTGTCCTGGGCAAAATCACGTCGATCCTGGATGCCTTTTCCTTGTCCAAGCCGGTGCTTCAGTTGGCTGACATCCGTGAGTTCACCGGCATGCCCACGTCCACGGTGCAGCGACTGGTCACGAATCTGACCTCCCAGGGCTTCCTTGACCGCGAGGGGGACGCCTACCGCATCGGAATGCGGATGGCGTACTGGGCCGCGCCCGCAACCCGGGGGATGGAGGTTGTGGACATCCTGAGTCCGCTGCTCAAGACCCTGCGCGACACCACCGGCGAGACCGCATGCTTCTTCAAAGCCGAGCAGCACTACCGGGTTTGTGTCGCCATGGCCGATACCCATCACGCTCTGCGCCGCGAAATGCACTTGGGCAAGATTGTCCCGCTTCATGCAGGTTCTGCAGGCAGGGTTCTGCTCGCATGGTCTCCTGAACTGATGGAGGCTGTCCTGCGGGATCCCTTGGAGTCCATCACCGACTACACCATCACCAGCTCTGAGGAACTGGAAGCCGCGGTAAAGAAGACCCATGCGGACGGGTTCGCGATCACTGTGGGCGAGAGGGAAGACGGCGCGTCAGGCCTTTCTGCGCCTGTTTTCGATTCAGCCGCCGGCTTGGTGGGAGCCGTAACCATCAGCGGACCGACTCTTCGGATGCCGCTGGAGACGTGCGAGGCCTGGGTGGAACCCCTTCTCGCTACAGCCGAGCACATGACCAGGCTCATCGGTGGCCGGTTCCCCGGCGAGAGCTGAATCCTCAAACCCTAGGGAGAATGACGATGCCTGAGAAGTCCCTAACAGTGGACGCGTATATCTCCGTCCAGCCGGCGGCCACTCAGCAGGTCCTCCATGAAATCCGCCGAACCATCCACGCTGCCGTGCCGGATGCCGGGGAGATGATCAGCTACGGCATTCCCACCATCACCATTGGCGGGCACTACGTGGTGTATTTCGCTGCTTGGGCGCACCACATCTCTGTCTATCCGGTCCCTCGGGGTGATGAAGGCCTAGCTACGGAACTGGCCCCGTACCTGTCAGGCAAGGGGACCCTGAAATTTCCGCTGGCCAAGGAAATTCCTTTGGATTTGATCGCTAAAGTTGCTGCCCAGCTCGCGGCAGAGAAAAAGATGGGGCACTGATGAGGGACTTCGAAACCCTGGTGAACGAGGCTGCCGAAGCGGATGTGACCGGGTGGGGGTTCCATTGGCTGGAGGGGAGGGCCACCGAAGAAAGGCCGCCTTGGGGGTTCGCGAAGATGCTTGCCGGGCGTCTTGCCTCCGTCCGGAGTGCATTGGATCTTGATACCGGTGGGGGAGAGGTGCTTTCCGAGGCAGGAAAGTTTCCCGAACGGATGGTGGCCACCGAGGGATGGCCGCCCAACGCCCGGCGGGCTGCTGAAAGGCTCGGTCCACGCGGCGTGGAGGTCGTGGAAGCAACCACCGATGCACCGTTGCCGTTCCCTGACCACTCCTTTGAATTGGTCACAGCCCGGCACCCCGTTCGGCCGGACTGGAATGAAATCCACCGCGTGTTGGCCCCTGGTGGCCACTATTTCGCCCAACATGTTGGCCCGGCGTCGGCGTTTGAACTCATTGAGCACTTCCTCGGTCCGCTGCCGGTACAGCGGAAGGGCCGCGACCCGCAGGCCGAGTCAACCGCTGCGGAAGCTGCCGGCCTGACCGTCACAGACCTCCGGACGGCCAGGTGCCGCATGGAGTTCTTCGACGTTGGCGCCGTGGTGTGGATCCTGCGTAAATGCGTGTGGTGGGTCCCCGACTTCTCCGTTGAGGGCTATCGTGACAAACTCAAGGAGCTGGACGAACAAATGAGAGCTGGCCGCCCCTTCATCGCTCACTCCACCCGGCACCTGATTGACGCCCAGCGCATTGGGTAGAAGTTAAGCGGGCGCAACTAGGAGGAGCACGCATGGATTCTGCACGGACTTTTGAGTCGATTGTCATTATCTTCAATCCCAACAGCACCGGGGATGCGCCTGAGCTGGCGCAGCAACTGCACGACAGGCTGAAGGAGATGCTGACGTATCAGCCCGAAATCACCCTTCAGCCCACGGAGCACGCCGGGCATGCGGTGGACCTGGCACGCGAAGCGGCTTCAAAGGGCGGCGACGTCCTGGTGGTCTCGGTGAGCGGCGATGGCGGCTACAACGAGGTGGTCAACGGTGTGATGCAGGCGGCCAACCCGAGTGCCGTCTGCGCGGTCAGGGCCGCCGGCAATGCGAACGACCATAGCCGGATCATCGCGACTAAACCTTTGGAAGAGGCCATCGCGGAGGGCCGTGTCCACAACATTGACCTTCTCCGGATTCACACAGGCCAAAAAGAGAATGAGCCTCTTGAATACGCCCACTCTTATATCGGATTCGGCCTCACCCCGGTGGTTGCTACTGAACTCGAAAAGGGCAGCAAAGGTGCTCTCAAGGAAATGGTCACTGTTATTCAGACCTTCTCCAAGTTCGAGCCTTTTGGCATCCGCTTGGCTGACGGGAAGCGCCGAAAGTTCGACAGTCTTGTCTTCGCCAACATCAATGAAATGGCCAAGTACGCCACGTTGAGCGAAGCGGAGGACCACCCCTCTGATGGGAAATTCGAGGTGATCGTCTTCCCGCACATGCCTAAATGGCGCACCCTCCTGACGGCATTGAAAGCCACCACGCAAGGGCTGGGCGATCAGCCGAGTGTGAGCAGCTACGAATTCACCACGCTCAAACCGTTGCCGTACCAAATGGACGGCGAAGTGAAGTCCGTTGAAGCCAACGTCAAGGTCAAAGTGGAGTGCGCTCCCCGTGCCTTGGCTACCCTCGGTTAGGCCCGTTAGCTGGCGCAGGACGTGGTGACGAAGTCGTAGATCCGGCCTCGCAGTTCGTCCGGTGCCGCGATCTTCAGCAGACCCTGCCGTTCTCCCACCTTGATTCTCAAAGGCAGGAGGGTCCCCACCTTGTCTTCCGCTACAGCATGCGGATCACAACGGGCGGGCCGGATGGTCAGTGGCAGCTCTTGCTTGGCCGTGCCCAGGAGGACGTTCCCGGGCCAGGGGGCAGCGGGGGATTGGGCCAGTAACGTGGTTTCGTCGATCGCCTCAATAGTGAGGCTTTGCGCGTCAGTTCCCGGCGTGGCTGGCGTGATGATTAGGCGTACGACGGCGGTGCGACCGTCCGCAGCCACCTCAAGTCGCGGGTCCAAGACTATGGTTGCGACGGCGGCTGCTTCCCCTGCAATGCATAGCTCGCCGGCGTTCCTGGCCAGGACGCCGAAGGGATCTGAGGCGCTGGTGTTCTCCTCCACAGGATCCTTGCCCGGCGCTGCGTAGCCGACCGTGGCCTCGAGTTCCAGTGACTCGCCCTCTGATCTTCCGCAGGAGGCCGGAGGCAAATCAGCAGGAAGGCTCTTGGGCTGACGGGGTGGTAACTCAAGGCTGCCCGCAGACGGCTGCCAGGATATGTCTCCTTCAAATAGGGGAGAGTGGAGCCGGGCGCTGGTCACTGTGAGGGGCGTGTCTGTGGTGTTGGTGAGCTGTATTTGGATGGCTTGCTTGCCGTATTGGTCCCTTGATTGGTTGACCTCCACGGTGATGGGCTGTGCAGTTGCGGTGGTGGGCTCAGAGGCTGAAACGCCCGAGTCGCATCCGGCCAGGAGGGGCAATGTCACAGCGGCCATACCCGCCGCGAAAGAATGCCACCGCTGGCTAGTCATGCCATCAGTGTAGGTCCGTGGCAAGCGGCGCGTTACCTGAGCAAGGCACTTCAGGGTAACGGGTGAATTGCTCGAATCACGGCCAGCCGCTGAACTGGTCCGCACTGTGATTCGTGGGTGGCGGGTTCTTATAGATCCGGCCGCGCTGGGATTTTGCCACTCCCTGGTGCCGTGGCGGCCGCGTCCGCCGATGCCTGCGCTGCCAGATCATGTTCAAGATGAAAACGGTCACCATGACCAGGAGCAAACAGCCTAGGCACGCCAGCAATGCAATGCTCTGATCCATCGGTCATCCTTCTCTGTGACGCTGATGCCTTATTGGGTCCTACCTTAGCGAGCCGTGCATCAAAGCCCCCAGGCCGGAGGGTTGGTGCCAGTAAGATGTGGCTCACGCGTTTCTTCGAATTCCGCCCATGAAGTTAATAAGCGAAAGGCGACACTGATGTCATTCCAGGCTTACCTCGACGCTATTGAAGACAAAACCGGGCTCACACCGCGGCAACTGGTTGAAATTGCGGAAACCAAGGGATTCAACGACCCATCGGTTAAAGCCGGGATCATCCTTGAATGGCTCAAGGCTGACTACGATCTTGGCCGTGGCCACGGCATGGCTTTGGTGCACGTCATCAAGAAGGGGCCAAAGATCGACAGCAAGCACGTGGGATCGGACGGGACCCACCGAGACGATTCGGACACGCTCTGGCTGGATGGCAAGGCCAGCAAACCAACTCCCTGAAACGTGCTGGCGAGCCACCACTAAGCATGCTTAGCTTAGTGTCAAGCCATTTCATGATGTGCACGCTGAGAGGATGCCATGTCTACCGTGACGCAGCTGTTCAAATCCCCTGCCGCTGACATCTGGAAGGTCATCGAGGATGGTTGGCTCTATTCCGGCTGGGTTGTGGGTGCCTCAAGAATCCGCGCCGTGGATGAGCAGTGGCCGCAGGTTGGCGCAAAGTTGCACCATTCCGTGGGCTCTTGGCCTTTTCTCATAGATGACAGTACCCGGGTGACAAGCATGGAACCTGGCCAAAAGTTGGAGCTTCTCGCCAGGGGGTGGCCCTTGGGCGAGGCAAAGGTGCTGATCACCCTCGAGGACCTCGGAGGCCATCAATGCCGCGTCTCCATTGCCGAGGATGCCGTGCGTGGGCCAGGAAAAGTGGTGCCCAAAGCCCTGCGGGATCCCGTGATTTCCGTACGAAACCGTGAGACCCTCAGGCGCCTTGAACTCATGGCTGCGGGCGGGGCTGGCCGGAACAACTAAAGGCAGAAGCGAGAGCCCTGCCGACAGCCCACTGACCGGCGTCGGACAGTAGTTGCAGTCCAGGTTCCGGGATGGCCGTGGTGACCAGAAAATGGTGCCCCATGGTCAGTTGCCTCCAGCGGCGGCTGGCTGATTAGCGGAAACTGGCATGACCCAGTCAAAGGCCTCAGCTTTGGAACGAGCTCCCTGGGCTGCCTTGGAGCGGTTCGGTTCGCCCAGTTCGGCCAGCAGCTTTTCCGAAAGCGCCACCAGCTTGCCGAAGACGTCCGGAGTGAGCCACCCAGGACGGGTCGCGAAGAGTATGTCTTCGGTGGACGTGTTGCCGCTGGCGCCGGGTGCGAACGGGCAGCCGCCCAGTCCACCGAGGGCTCCGTCCACCATTGCAGCGCCGGCCTGGATCGCGGCGAGGGTGTTGGCCACGCCCAGTCCCCAGGTGTCGTGGCCGTGGTAGACGATCCGACGGGAAGGGGACTCGTCCCGAACCCGGGTGATCAGCCGGGATACCTGCGCGGGTATTGCTTGGCCCAGGGTGTCGCAGATGACGATGTCCGTGGTGCCTTCGGCGCGGGGATCGTTGGCGATGGAGAGTATGCGTTCCTCCGGAACGTAACCCTCGAACGGGCAAGTGAAGGACGTGGCGATGCACAGTTGGATCTGGCCATCAACAGCTCGCGCGTACTCGACGGCCTCAGGCAAGGCAGCCAAGCTCTCGTCCGTAGTCCGCCCGATGTTCGCTCTATTGTGCGAATCCGAGGCAGACAAACAGTACTGGAAGTTCCGCGCTCCGGCGGCGGATGCCTTGGCAACGTGGCCCGGCGTCGCCACCCAAATCCAGCATTTTTCCAGTTCCTCAGGGGTGAGGGCTTGGACCACTTCCAGCGTGTTGGCCATGGTGGGGACCAGGTCTGCGCGGGCCATGGAACCCAGCTCGATCGCGGGCACTCCCAGTCGCAGCAGTTCCCGTACGGTCTCGATCTTCTGCTCCGCAGGTAGGAGCTTGCCGGTGAGCTGGAGTCCGTCGCGCAGGGTGACGTCCCGCAAGAGAACGTTGCCCAGCATTGAGGCAAGGGGGCTTTCAAAGCGGTTCATGGTCGGAGGGCCTCCTCGCGGCCGGAAGCCGCATCGATCTGTGCGGCATCCATGTTCAGGAGTCCGCCAAGGATTTCTTGCGTGTTTTCGCCCAGGTCCGGGCCCAGGTTCCGAATGGGCAGGGACTGGTCCCCGATCACCGGAACAATGCCCGGGAATCCGACGCCGGGGAGGACTTCCTCGCCTGTGGAAACGTCGAATTTCTGGATCATGTTGCGCGCGGCGTACTGGGTGTCTGTGCTGATATCGGCCGCGGTGTAAATGGGGCCGGCGGGGACACCGGCGGCTTCGAGAGCTGCCAGGGCGTCAGCTCCTGAAAGGGTCGCTGCCCACTCGCCGATTGCCTGATCCAGTTCTTCGCGTTTTGCCCAGCGCCCGGCATTCGTTTGCAGGGAAGGGTCCTCTGCGAGGTCCGGGCGGCCGATTGTCTGCATGTAGCGCTGGTAAATCGAGTCACCGTTGCCGGCAACCACGATGCTCGCACCGTCCTTGCACACGTACGCGTTGGAAGGTGCGATGCCTTCCATCCGGCCACCAACACGCTGACGGTCCACGCCGTAGGCCTGATAGTCCGGGATCAGCGATTCCATCATGGAAAACATGGCCTCATTCAGCGCGACGTCGATGATGCGCTCGGTGAGCGGAACCGCGCCGGCCGAGTCCCGGCGTCGGGCTTCACGCTGGTACAGGCTCATCATGGAGCCGAAGGCGGCGTACAGGCCCGCGATCGAGTCCCCGATGGAGACGCCCACACGCACCGGCGCTCGGTCGGGGTCGCCCACCAGGTTGCGGAACCCGCCATATGCTTCGGCGACGGCGGCGAAACCTGGCCGCTCGGACAGTGGCCCGGTCTGCCCGAAGGCAGAAATGCGGGTGACGATCAGGTCCGGATTGGCTTTATTGAGGACCTCCGGGCCCAAGCCCCACTTTTCCAAGGTGCCGGGGCGGAAGTTCTCCAGCAGGATGTCGCACTTGGCCACCAGTTCCAGCACAGCCTGCTTGCCTGCCTCTGTGCGCAGATCCAGGACCACGGACTTTTTGTTGCGGTTCAGCGTGCGGTAGAGCATGGAGGTGTTGCCCTTGTGCAGGCGCCAGTTGCGCAGTTCGTCGCCGGTACCGGGCCGCTCCACTTTGATGACCTCAGCTCCGAAGTCGGCCAGCAGCCTCCCGGCCGTGGGCGCGGCGATGTAGTTACCGAGTTCCAGGACCCGGACGCCGTCCAGAGGGGCGATTGTTTGGTGTGTCATGGTCTTCTTTCGTGCGTGGTGGGTAGGCGGTAAGCGGGGCCGGTCAGAACAGCAGGCTCATGGGCAGGATCAGGAGGATCGCCACCACGGAGGCTACGGACACTCCCACCGTGACCGATTTGAGTGCACCCCTCACACTCTGGCCCAAAAGTGACTGCAGGAGCCAGAACGTGTTGCTGGTGACGTGAACCATGAAGAGCGATCCCGCACCTGCCGCCAGGGCCAGCAGTACAGGATCAAGACCAATGGCTGGAGCGATGGGCGCAAGCAGGCCGGCCGCCGTGATGGCAGACAAAGTAACGGACCCGACGGCGATGTGCAGCACTGCAGCGATTGCCCAGACCACCAGCAGCGGGGCCACCGCGCTCGCGGAGAAGAATCCACCCAGAATGTCACCCAGACCAGCAGCTGCGACCGTTGCGGCCAGCGATCCGCCCACACCGGTGAGGATCAGGATCTGACCGCTTTCCTTGAAACCGACCGCGATGGCCTCCTCAACTTTTTTCTGTCCTATAGCCGCGCGGGTCACCAAGCAGGTGCCGATAAGGCCGATCAGCAGGGCAATCACGGGCTCACCGAGGAGCTGCAGCCAAGGGAGCTGAATCTCGAAGATCTCCAGGATGGCCCCGGCACCAATGAGGAGCAGGGACGTCAGCAGCGGCGCGAACAGCAGGAGCAGCGGGGCTTCTTTGCGCTCGCGTTCGACGACGGCGACACTTGCGCCGGCAGGCTGGGCGCTTGATGCCGTGGTGCCACGTTCGTTGTTGGTGGTCGGCGCCAATGCCAGGCCATTGTCCGCGGGTTCCTCGCCTTCGCTGTCCTCCTCAGCCACGAACGTGTGGTCCTCGTCCTTGGCCTCATTCCAAAAACCGCGACGGAACAGGAACGTCATGATGGCAATCGAGATGATGATCGTAGGGATCACAAGGAGCAAGCCGAAGAGCAGCATCTTGCCGAGCGGCACATTCAGGAGACCGGCCAGCGCGAGAGAGGCGACGCCGGGAACGGTGAAAACGATTCCGCATTCCAGCGCAATAGCCATGGCCGTAGCCATTCGTGCCGTGCCGAGCTTGCCGATTTTCGGTGCCAACTTGCGGGCAAGCGGAGCCGAAATGACCAGCAACACGTCGAGGAAGATCGACTGCAGAACCGTTCCGATGGCCAGGCCCATGGTGTAGGGGAGGCGCTTGGGGCCGAACGTTTTGAGGAGGTGCTCCACGAGCCTGCGGATCGCGCCGCTCTGATTGAGGATGGAGCCCATCAGGACGCCGAAAGCGATGAGCAGACCGACGTCCACCATAATTTCGCCGAAACCGCCGGTGATGGTTTTGACGGTTTCCTCAACGCCGAGGCCCACGGCCAGGCCAAGGTAAACGGACGCGAGGATCAGGGAAATCACCGGGTTGACCCGGAAGCGGACGATCAACAGGACAGCGGCCAGGACCGCCACAGCTGTGTTGATCAGAACAGCAATGTCTGACATGGGGAAATCCGATCGTTGGGCCTTCCACTTTGAAGGCTGAATCTGATGCGGGCATCGTGAGGCAGGCCACATCTCTAATCCCATATTATGAGTTTGAACTCATAATGCAAGCCTTTTCGGAAACTAGACTCAAGGACATGACCTTCGTGATCCGGCCCGCCCGCCCCGTCGACGCACGTGGCATCCTCGCTGCGGATCTGGAAGCCGGGCGAACGACACTCGCTGACGCCGCGCGGTTCGCCGCGAGTATCGGTGCCGCGGTCGCGGACCCCGCACGTCTCGTCGTCGTCGCCGAAGCGCAAGGTGACGCGAATGCGGGAGGAGGGGTCGGCGTCGTGGGTTGGGCCAAAACCCACCCGTTCGACGGCGGCGAAGGGGTCCTGCTGCAGGCGGCGCGGCCGCTGTCCTGACCCTCGGGGACGCCCTTCAGCCTTAGCATGGTCCTCAGATGCGCCGACCGGGGGAGTGTGTGATGGGGCCGTTGGAATCAATTCAAGCGAGCACGAGGCAGAGTGGGCCAGCCCGAAAGGGACTGCCCTCGAAGACCCAGCGGAAGCGGTCTACGCGGCAACGAAAACTCGAGTTGGCGATTTTGCTGGTGCTGCTCGTCGCCCTGGCACTTTCGGCTACGCCATGGCCTTCGGCAATGCTGATACGAAGTGTTTTTGAACGCGGGGCGCAGGCAACGATTGACGAAATGACGCCGTACGTTCCGGATACACCACTCCAAACCCAACCTGGTGTCGTGTACAAGCCAGGTTCCACCTTCGATGTCTTCAGCCCTGCGGGCACCACAGCCCCACTTCCAACTGTGGTGTGGATTCACGGAGGCGCCTGGATTTCCGGGGCCCAGCGCGACGTGAATCCCTATCTCCAGATCATTGCGGCCGAGGGCTACACCACCATTGGCATGAGTTATCCAATTGCCCCCGAGGCCACCTATCCCACGGCTGTGGGCGACATCAACGAAGCCCTTGCCTATATCAAGGCCCATGCCGCCGAGCTGAATGTGGACACCAGCCGCATCGTCCTGGCTGGCGACTCTGCCGGTGCGCAGCTTGCCAGCCAGATGACCACGCTCACCGTTAATCCGGAGTACGCCAACCTGATGGGAATCCAACCTGCGCTACAGAAGTCGGAGCTGGCGGCCACCATCCTGCATTGTGGCGTCTATGATCTACGGGCTATGGCCGACCTCAGCGGAATCGTCGCCTGGGGTTTCAAGACGTCCTTGTGGGCATACACGGGCACGAAGGATTGGTCCGCTACCTACGCGGGCGCGACCATGTCCACCATCGACTTCGTAACCGACGACTTCCCGCCGACGTTCATCAGCGGCGGCAACGGCGACGGGCTCACCTGGCTTCAGTCTGTTCCCTACAGCAACCGGCTGAAGGACGCGGGAGTCCCGGTGACCGAGCTCTTCTGGCCGGCTACGCACGAGCCTGAACTGCCGCACGAGTACCAGTTCCACCTGAACTTCGACGAGGCGCGCGAGGCGCGAGACAAGACATTCGACTTCCTCTCCACGCACGCCCCGAGGCAGTAATGCGCAAGGCAGGGTAATTCAAAGTATCTCCATGATGGAACTATTATTGCTGTATGACTTCCTCCTCTGAGGCCCTTCCCGCCGCGCGCCAGTCCGTTCTCTTCTGGGCTTCGGCCGTATGCGCCGGGGTTTTGGTCCTTGTTCCGGCGTGGATGCTGATCGGCAATCCTGCGGTGCTGCGTGGTCATCCGCTCCTGCCTGCACTGTTGGTGACGGCCGCCGTCGTCGGAGCTCTTTGGGGTGTCCTGCTGTGGCGCCGCCGCCGCGACGCGCTCCGTAAGCGTTCGGTTGTGAGGGCGGTTGGAGCGTGGCTAGGCCGCGTCGGCGTTCTGGGCCTCGTGGCCATGCTGGTGTGGCTGAATCCCTTCGCATGCCAAGCCGGCGTTGGGGCTGAAGCCGGATCGGCGAGCTCCATGACGGAGTCGCCGACGGCCATCACCATGACTCCGGATGGGGCGTCTGCCACCGAGGGGCTGATCTTCTATCCGGGTGCCCGCGTTGAAGCGCGCGCGTATGCGGACATCCTTAAGCCGGCAGTGGGTGCCGGGGCCCTCGTGGTGATCCTCAAGACGCCTCTGAACCTTAGCCTGCTGGGCGGAAATCAGGCCCGCGGGGTCATGACTGACCACCCTGAAATCTCCTCGTGGGCTGTTGGGGGTCATTCGCTCGGCGGAGTCAGCGCGAGCACCTTCGCGTTGGGCAATCCGGACGTTGACGGTTTGCTCCTCTACGCCTCCTACCCGTTGGACTCGATGCGCGACCGCGCGGGGCTGCAGGTCCTTTCCATCTCGGGGTCCGAAGACGGACTGAGTACGCCAGCTAAGATCGACGCTTCCCGCAACTTGCTGCCATTGAATGCCACGTTCGTCGAGATCCAAGGTGGCAATCATGCGTTTTTCGGGAACTATGGACCGCAGCCCGGCGACGGCGAACCCACTGTCGGCCGTGACGTGGCTCAAGGGCAGATCGCCGCAGCCACGGCGTCGTTCCTGGCTCGGGTCTAGGGGCGCCAGGGCCTTCCGGGAATACTTCGGAGCGCGGCCCTGTTCATTGATTTAGATGCAAACGCATGTAAGCTGGATGAACGAGCAACAGGAGAATGCCATGGAAACCCGCCGCATCACCGTACTTTCCGCCGGACTCGGCGTCCCGTCGTCGAGCCGCTTGCTGGCCGACCAGCTGGCCGCCTCCGCTGAGCGGCAACTGCGCGCGGCAGGGTACGACGCGAAGATTGACGTTGTTGAACTGCGCGATCTCGCGGTGGACATCGCCAACAACTTCGTCACCGGCTATGCCGCACCGCGCCTCGCGGACGTGATTGCCGGCGTCGAGGATTCCGACGCCATCATCGCGGTCAGCCCAGTATTCAGTGCGTCCTACAGCGGTCTGTTCAAGTCCTTCATCGATGTCCTGGACCCGAAGTCGTTGGAAGGCAAGGCTGTGGTGCTTGGCGCTACGGGCGGCACCGACCGCCACCAGATGGTCCTCGACTACGCAATGCGTCCCCTGTTCAGCTACTTGCGCACCAGGATCGCGGCTACCGGCGTCTTCGCAGGGCCCCAGGACTGGGGAAACACCGACGACGGCGCCTCGCCCCTCTCGGTGCGCGTAGACCGGGCCGCGGGTGAACTCGTGCAGCTGTTGAGCGGGCAGCAGCCGCGCCGCAAGAACAACTCGCTCGAGTCGCTGCCGTTCGAACAGCTGCTTGCCGGGATCTCAGCAGGCCGGTAGCCCTTACTTTGGGGGGGTAGTGGAAATCTATCCGCTCTACCAAGCCTGGGTCGTTGATCGCACGCCTTTGATGCTGGGGGATGAACGGACCCGACAGCATACCGAAGAATAATGGGATCATGCACAATCGAGACCTGCACGACCTGCACGACCTGGACGAGTTGCTGGCGGACGGCGAAACCCTGACCGTGGCGAGGATATCGACTTACCTCGCCGCCCGTCGCGTGGCGACCGCGAATTGGTTCGGTCCGACCGGCCGCGCAGAAAGGTCGACGTGGATCGATCGCGATGGCACGGGCTGGCGAGTGTGGGACACCGATGAGCGCGCTGGGATCATGGACTTCACCACCCTTCGCACCGAGTCGGAAACAGAGGCGCTGCGCAGCTTTCTCCTCCGGGCGCGGTATCACCTCAATCAAGACAGGAATGCGGTCCGGGGCAACTTTTGATGTGGGAACGGGGAGGGTGCACTCCTGCGCCAACCCGTTCATCAGCCGGGCCTTACTTGGCACGAACTATTTTGATCGTTCGATCGTTGGGGCAAACATGAAGTGTCCTGTGGATTCCATTGACCTGGTGATGAGCGAACGAAGCGGCGTGGAGATCGACTACTGCCCGCAGTGCAGGGGTGTGTGGCTGGATCGTGGGGAGCTGGACAAGATCATTGATCGCGTCGCGGCGGAAACCATCCCAGCTCCGGCCCGGCCCACCGCCGCGCCGTCCCAGCCTCCTATCGCGCCGCCACCCATCTACAATCCCTTTGAGTCGCGGCCTCAACAGCCGCGGTACGACGATAGGGACAGGCGCGACTACGACCGGAGGGACAACGATCGCCGCGACGGCTACGATCGCGACCAGTACGGCCGCAAGCGCAAGAAGAAGGAAGGCTTCCTGGGCGACCTGTTCGACTTCTAGTATTTAGTCGTCCAAGAGCTCGATGAACTCGCGGGCCTGCTTGATGTTGATGTCTGAGTGGCGCGTCAAAGCAAGAGCCGCGCCCTCAACGTCACCGCTTTTTGCCAGCGTCCGGATTCGTCCGTAGATCTCATCGTTGAGCATGTTGCTGCTCACTTCCCGGGTGACATCGCCTTTGCTGACGATCGCCCTGTACCTGTAGGGGAAGCGCTCGGGTTCGTCGTCGTCATCGGCAAGCAAGTCTTTGGGAGTGGCCTCTGGCGTGAACGGCTGGGGGT
Source organism: Paenarthrobacter sp. GQ52 (assembly GCF_059759005.1). Taxonomy (NCBI): domain Bacteria; kingdom Bacillati; phylum Actinomycetota; class Actinomycetes; order Micrococcales; family Micrococcaceae; genus Paenarthrobacter; species Paenarthrobacter sp. GQ52. The sequence goes on along the minus strand of NZ_JCAXEJ010000006.1, from coordinate 127,787 downwards.
GCGCCGCGAGAGCGCCGACGGCGTTGCGCGAGGCCCGTAGGCCCTCTCCAGTCGCCTGGAGGTAAAGCTTGATCGCCGCCATGCCCTGTCCTTGGGCAATGAGCGAGTAAAGCTGTCGGTGCTGCTCCTGGTTGAGTTTGGCCGCGGACTCCTGTGCCAGCTCCAGTGGGTCCTTGGGTGCATTCGCCGCTGCGATGCTGGCCTTGCTTTCAGTCGAGCGCTTGGTGAAGGAGCGAATAAGCAGGAGCACGCCCGCAATGACCGCAATGAGGATCAGGAGCGGGATGAGGATGGAATCCATGGCGTTGTCAGAGCCGATCTACGTAGTTCTTGGCGGTAAGTAAATCTGAGTGGGTGGCTTGGCGCAGGACTTTGATGGCCTCGATCTTTTTCCCGCTCCGGACCAGGTTCTGTAGCTCGAAGGCGAGTTGCGGGTTCAGCTGACCATTGGGAAGTACGGCGGGCTGATGTCCCGTTTGGCCACCTGGGCGCCCTGTCTGGGCTTGGATGGGGGTCCTGGCGTTCTCGGCCTGTTCCCTTTGGCTGGCCACGTTCTGGCTCGGCTTGGTAGTGGCTTCGATTCGAGCGCGGAGGGCCAGCGCTTCCTGCACTTGGGACGCTTGGTGCGCAGCGGAACGTGCCGCTAGTTCCCGCTGATACTTCTCGGCGTCCGAGAGGCCTGTGTCGCGTGGTTTGAAGGCCGCGGTGAGTGCCCACAGCAGGCCCACCAGGACAAGAAGCGGAAGGACAATCGTCAGTACGTCACCAATGTTCATCCCCATGCTTAGAGCTTATGCCAGAAGTTGGTTATCCACAGCACATTCCACTTCCGGCATAGGCTTCTGAGAGAGATGTGTCAAATTAAGGCCCTATCTGTAAGATGCATCACAATTTCGGCATGTTTAGCATGATTTTTCGCGTGCGGATGACCCAGCGGGATGTGGCCTCTGTGGATTAGTTCCGCCCAAATCTTTCTTGGGTCCACAGCTTGTGAAGAGTGTTTCCGCAGGTCAGAGGCTATTTTCCCGTAAAAGAATTTCTCTATCCACAGGGTAACGCACAGTCTGTGCACAACGTGGAGCTTGTATTCCACAGGTTTTCCACAGGGGGTATCCGGCGCCTGCTGTAACGTGTCTGAAGTGTCCATTTTGGGCATGAATATCCCGCGCTGGGTTTCTCGGACTCCCATAAAGTCACTGCTTGTGACGGGTCCACGGAACCAACTGTGGATAACCTGTGGATATGGCTATTCTGTCGGACCTGCCTGACATCGTGGAATGCACCAGGCGGACCTTGTAGCCACACTGCGCTTTACGGGCCGCCAGGAAGTACACCCTGCAGCGGTACACAAATGGAGGACGGCTTTGTCAGTTACGCACTTGGACTCAATCGAGGGCTCACGCGCTTCGGACTCGAGCCGGAAACCTCCGCAGGACATCCCTGCTGAACAGTCGGTGCTCGGCGGCATGATGCTCTCCAAGGACGCCATCGCCGACGTAGTCGAAATCGTCCGTGGGCACGACTTCTACCGTCCAGCACACGAGACCATCTACGAGTCCATTATTGATCTCTACGGCCGTGGCGAACCTGCCGATGCCGTCACCGTCTCAGATGAACTGACCAAACGTGGTGAGATCAACCGGATCGGCGGTCCGGCCTACCTCCACGAGCTCATCCAGACTGTCCCCACCGCGGCCAACGCCGGCTATTATGCCGAGATCGTTGCGGAACGCGCAGTGCTGCGCCGCTTGGTCAACGCCGGCACCAAGATCGTCCAGATGGGCTACGGGCAGGACGGCGAAGTGGAAGACCTCGTCAACCAGGCCCAGGCCGAGGTGTACGCGGTAGCTGAGAAGCGGACTGCCGAGGACTACGTGGCGTTGAAGGACGTCATGGAGTCCACTGTGGATGAGATTGAAGCGTCTGGCCACCGCGGCGAAGGCATGACGGGCGTTCCTACCGGCTTCTACGAGCTGGACGAGCTGACGCACGGACTCCACCCCGGCCAGATGATTGTTATCGCGGCCCGTCCTGCGGTGGGTAAGTCCACGTTCGCGCTGGACTTTGCCCGATCTGCGGCCATCAAGAACAACCTGGCCACGGTTATGTTCTCCCTGGAAATGGGCCGGAACGAGATCGCCATGCGTCTTCTCTCCGCAGAAGCGACCATTGGCCTGCAGGATCTGCGCAAGGGCACCATCAAGGACGAGCAGTGGTCCAAAATCGCCACCACCATGGGCCGCATGAACGATGCTCCGCTGTTTATTGACGACAGCCCCAACATGTCCCTCATGGAAATCCGTGCCAAGTGCCGCCGCTTGAAGCAGCAGCACGACCTCAAACTCGTGATCCTCGACTACCTCCAGCTCATGAGCTCCGGTAAAAAAGTTGAATCCCGCCAGCAGGAAGTCTCCGAGTTCTCCCGCGCCCTCAAGCTGCTTGCCAAGGAGCTGCAGGTTCCCGTCATCGCACTGTCACAGCTGAACCGTGGTTCCGAGCAGCGCCAGGACAAGCGCCCCATGGTGTCCGACCTCCGTGAATCCGGCTCCATCGAGCAGGACGCCGACATGGTCATCCTGCTGCACCGCGAAGATGTCTACGACAAGGAATCGCCCCGCGCCGGGGAGGCAGACATCCTCATCGCTAAGCACCGTAACGGTCCCACCAAGGACATAGTGGTTGCCTTCCAGGGCCACTACTCACGCTTTGCCAACATGGCTGGCGAAACAGGTGCCGGTGGTGGCGGCTTCTAGCCGACTGCGTGGCCTAGGGCTCAGGGCATGAATACCCTGATCCCGTTCGGCGCACACGTTTTCGTCGACGAGTCCAAGTCCAGGGCTTATTACGTGGCCGCCTCGGTCATAGCGCCGGCGGACCTGGCCGGCGTTCGGCGGTCGATCTTGGCCCTTCGCCGGCCAGGACAACGAAGAGTCCATTTCAAAAGCGAAAGCGATAGCTCCAGAAACTCATTTCTCAATGGCGCTGCCCGGCTAGGCCGATCAACAAGGCTGTACATTGCTCGAAACATGCCGGACAAGGAAGCCAGGCCCTTGTGCCTGCAGCGCTTGCTGGATGACTTAGTGGCCGGCGGAGCGAGGAAGCTGGTCCTCGAGAGCGACGATTCGCTACAGCAGTCCCCGTTAGTCCAGGAGATCATTTTTTGCGAACGTTAAACAACGCAGGCCCGGCTCGTCATACCATCCGGAAGACTGCCAGGCCCACTTCTCAGGGCTAATGCCCTTTGCAACATTGAGCCTACCGCAAAGGGAAGGTTCGGACTACTGCTGTGAGGGACGTAGCGTACTAGTGCCGATCCCGATTGCACCGACGACTCAGCAGCCTTCGAAGCCGCTGAGCACCTTCACTTTCGCGGCCGAACCTGATGAAAGATCGAACGCGTAGCCGATCCACGGTAGAGCCCTCTTTGGTGTCCCTATTGAGCGGTCAGGTCCAGGGCCTCCACCAGGCTCTCGTAGGTCTCCTCAATTTCACCTCTACGGCTGGTAATTGTGGTGGCAGTTGAACGGGCATTAAGGCCGATGGCGAGGTCCTCGTACATCGACTCCAAAAGCTGCGAACCTCCACCTTGTTCCACAATGGCGGTAACGCGGGCGTGCCAGGGATCCTGGCCGTCCTTGCGTGAGTAGAACCTCTCAACAGAGGCCTCGCGGCTGTCCATCAGAACAATTTCCCTGAAGCCGGCGCCGGCCTCTTCCGCAACACTGCGGAACAACAAGACTTCATCCCCGGAGTCGAGATACTGCGGCATGATCACGGTGTGCCCAGCCGTCAGATGCGTAGTGGCCATGCTGAGGGCTATGGGACGCACCAGGTTCCCGGCAGCTTGGAAGTCCTCCTCCCAGCCTCCGATCATGCAGCGAACCTTATCGACGTCCAGGTTGAGGACACCGGGATGGCCATCCGCGTACATTTTGGCGAGCGTCGATTTCCCAATGCCGGGCGGACCGTTCAGCAGGATCAGTTCAGCCATCGAGTGGCCTGTCCCTTGAAGCACGTGGTGGTAGACATGCCTGACACTCTAGGCCAACCCGAGGGCGAGGGCTGGGGTGTTCGGTTTCGACAGGCTGGTTCGGCTGGGCTGGTTCAGCCGAGCAACAAGTAGAAAATCACAGCAAGGCCTGGGAAGAGTGCCTGCCCTATAGCGCTTAGAAGCAGGCGCTTTTCCGTGACCCACAGCCAGAAACCCAGAAATACATGGCTCGCGCAGCAAAAAAGGACGATAGCTGCCCCGCCTGCCGGGTTGCCGAAATTCACCATCCACAAACCCACGGCCATGCCGACCCCGAAGGTTACGTTGTAGGCGCCAACGTTCATTGCCCACATGCGAACGGCACGAACATCCTGAGGTTCGATCAGAAAAATCCGGTGCAGACGCTGATCACCGTGCCGGAAGATCTCCATCAAGCCGACGCTGATCAGTGCCAGCGCAGTAGCGCCGGCCAGAACCTGACTCAGTAGATTCATGAGCGCATCCTCCAGACGGAAGCCAGGACACCCAATTGCCTGTTCGTGGAGAATACGCCGCCGACGCAACGCCCTTCAAGAGGTTCTCAGCAGCCCTCAAAGTCGCTGAGCACCTTCACCTTCGACGCTGATCCGGACGCGGGATCGAATGCGTAGCCGATCCACTCCCTGGCCAGGCGACGGGCCAACTCCACGCCCACAACGCGCTGTCCCATGGTGAGGACCTGGCAGTCGTTGGACAGGATTGAGCGTTCCACGGAGAACGAATCGTGTGCTGCTGTGGCCCTGATCCCGGGGACCTTGTTGGCCGCGATGGCCACGCCGATCCCTGTGCCGCAGAAAAGGATGGCACGCTCGGCTTTGCCCTCGCGGATCATTTCGCCTGCCGCGATGCCAACGTAGGGGTACGGCCTGGTGAAGTCTTCATCAGCACGGTTCACGCCGATATCTATGACCTCCGTGATACGGGAGTCAGCCTCAAGGTCGGCCAAGATTCGGTTCTTGTAGTCGACGCCGGCTTCATCGGCACCCACAATGATGCGCATGGAAATTCTCCTAATTGCTTGCTGCGGCGGGAACGGGAATTGCGGTGAAGTGAGGCCCGACGGCGGCAAACACCATGGCGAGCGACGTCGCGCCGGGATCCGGCGTGCCTATGCTCTTCTCGGCCAACGGCCTGGCGCGTCCCTTGAGGGGACGAAGCCCTGCGGTCGACGCAGCAGCCTCGGTAGCGTCCGATGCAGCGGCTGCCCACGCGTCCTCGGCAGCAGCGCCCGGCAGGACGCGGTCTTCAAATGAGGATGCAAAGGGCAGCAGCGCATCCATCATGGTTTTGTCGCCGATCTCGGCTTTTCCAAGGTTCGAGATCCGGTCCGCGAAGGCTCGAACAGACTGGGCGAGGACATCCGGCGTCGGGGTCTCTGCATCTCCCAACCGCTCGCCAAAGGCGCGCAGTCCCGCGCCCCACAGCACGCCGGACGTTCCGCCTGCCTTGTCTGCCCACGCGTCCCCGGCAGCTGCGAGCAGCGAGCCGGCACCCGCGCCGCGTTCGAACGCAACGGTAGCGGCGTCGAGGGCTGCCGCGGATCCACGAACCATGCCGCGGCCGTGGTCGCCGTCGCCGGCAATCGCATCCATGTCGCCCAGCATCGCTTCGCAATCGCGAAGGAGCGCCGCCGTCGTGTCCAGAGCTTGAAGGCACTGTGAGGCATAAGCTCGGGACTCGTCTGTGGAGGAGTAGTTGGCAGCGGTAACGGCGTCCAGCTCAGCTTCAGACGCGTGAGAAGCAGCGACGTCGAACCCGACAGCACCCCGGCGGTAGGCCGGCGTCAGCGCCGGAGCGGTCCAGTACTGTTCCAGCTCGTCATCCAACCACGTCAGCGTCAGCGATGCGCCGGCCATGTCCAGGCTGGTCACCAACTCACCCACCTCCGGCATCACCAAGGCATAGCCTGCTTCGCGGAGCAGCGGAGCCACGGTGCGCCAGAGGACGAACAGTTCTTCGTGCTTCGTGGAACCCAGACCGTTGAGGATCACGGCGAGACGGGTGGAGGCGCCCACTGGCGTTTCGGCGAGCACGCGGCGCACCAGTTCCTGCCCAAGCTCGACGGCGGACGGCAGCTCGGTATCGAACAGTCCAGGTTCGCCGTGGATACCAAGGCCTAGGCCCATCTGTCCCTCGGGAAGGCGGAACAAGGGCTGATCGGCGCCGGGGAAGGTGCAGCCGCTGAAGGCTGTGCCAATGGTCCGCGTAAACTCATTCGCCTTGCGCCCCAAGTGAACCACGGAGTCCAGGTCCAGTCCGGCTTCGGCCGCTGCTCCCATGACCTTGAACACCACAAAGTCACCGGCAATGCCGCGGCGCTTCTCGATCTCATCGAGGGAGGCGCTGGCGATATCGTCCGTGACAAGCACGTTCTCCGTGGCGATTCCCTCGGCATTCAGTCGCTCACTGGCCATGCCGAAGTTCATGACGTCCCCGGCGTAGTTGCCGTAGGTGAACACAACGCCGGCTCCGGAATTGGCCGCCTTGGCCACGGAATAGGCCTGCTGCGAGGAAGGTGAGGTGAAGATATTGCCCACCACGGCACCGTCAGCGAAGCCCGGCCCGATGATGCCGGCGAAGGCCGGGTAGTGCCCGGAGCCGCCACCGGCGATGACGGCGACTTTCGGCGTTGCCGGGCGGCTGCGGCGGACAGCGCCTCCTTCAACCTGGCGGACGAGGTCCGAGTGGGCGTCACAGAAACCGGCGAGGGCTTCGTCCGCGAAGTCGGCGGGATCGTTGAAGATTCTTGTCAAGGTGGGTCCTGGTTCTGGATTTCGGGGTGGGGGAGGGACTTAGTGGATGTGGCTGCCGCCATTGATGTCGATGGTGGTACCGGTGAGGTACGCGGAGTCCTCGGAGGAGAGGAACGTGATGACGGCGGCTACTTCCTCCGTGGTGGCGTTGCGGCCCAAGGGGATGCCGGCGTTGATGGCGGCTTCCTGCTCTTCAGTGCTGCCGACGCGGATGTTGGTGTCCACGGCGCCGGGCGTGATGGCGTTGACGGTTACGCCGGTTTCGCCGATTTCGCGGGCGAGTGCCTTGGTGAAGCCGAGGATGGCGGCCTTGGCTGCGGAGTAGGGAACCTTGCCGAATACGCCGCCGCCGCGTTGCGCGGAGACCGAGGACATGTTGACGATGCGGCCCCAGCCGTTGGCGATCATGTCAGGCAGGAACGCCTTGGTGACGAGATAGGTGCCAGTGGCGTTGACGTCCATGACCTTGTGCCACAGCTCAAGCGTGGTTTCCAGGAAAGGAACGGGGGAGGTGATGCCGGCGATGTTGGCCAGGGCGCCCACGGGCGGGAGGTTTCCGGCGGCAACTTCTGCGGCGACTGCGGCGTGGGCTGCGGTGACGGAGGCTTCGTTGGCGACGTCGATCTCATAGCCGAAGGCCGGAACGTTGAATTCGTTGGCGATCTCGGCGGCAACCTTGGCGGACTTCTCGCCGTCGAGGTCCAGGATGACGATGCCCCAGCCCTGGTTGGCGTAGCGGCGGGCGGTGGTCAGGCCGATGCCGCGATCTGAGGTAGCTCCGGTGAGGACGGCGGTGCGCTGGATGGTGGTCATGGTGCTCCTTGAATATGAGGTAACGAGGTTTAGATGAGGTCTGAGATATAGCTGGCCGCTTTGGCTGCGGCGGCGGGGCGTTCGTCGTGGGTAACGTCCCGGGTTTCCAGTTCCAGGGAGAAGTGGCCGGTGTAGCCAACGCTCCGTAGTGCTGCGAGTCCGGCGGCGAAGTCGGCCTCGCCGTTGCCGATGCTGAGGTTGATGTTCCCTGGCTCGTAGACGGTTGCCGCCACGGCGTCCCGCAGGTGGACGTGCTTGATCCGGCCGGCGAAACGGTCCACGAAGTCCACGGGGTCGCCACCGGAAGCGACGATGTGGCTGAAGTCCATGACGATTCCGACGTCGGAACCGGCAAGGCGGTCGGCGAGGAGCTGTGCACGCTCAGTGTTCCAGCACAGCCGGTAGTAGTGCAGGGATTCGGTCCACAGCTCCACGCCGAACTCCGCCGCGCGCCCATCGGCACTCATCAGTTGCGCGGCCACGAGGTCCAGGTCCTCATCGAGGCTCCGCAGCGGCTCGTGATCGATAGCCCCGCACGGCAGGACTAGCGCCCTCGCGCCGGTCTTGGCGGCCAGGGTGAGCAGCATCTCGAGGTGCCCTTCGCGCGCTTCCTGAGCGCCGGCGTCGAGCGTTGCGTTCAGGTCGCCGACGTCGCCGTTCACTGAGCGGACGCGCATTCCCGAGGTCTTTACGACGGCGGCAACCGCCTCCACAGCCTCGGCGTCCAGTACGTAGGGCACATGGTCGCAGACGCCGGGGAGCGCGCCGAGATCGATTTCCTCGAAACCGAGTCCACGCATGGTGTGCAGGGCAGTGGCCAGATCCTGGTGGCGGAAGCTGATGGACGAACAGCCCAGTCGTTGATGAAACATCGTCGTTGATCCTCAAATTGGGGCCCTCGCCAGAGAGGGACCTTAGTGATGGAGACCACGTTAGCTAGGTTGACTGTCAACAGTCAACCTCCGAGGTTGACTGTTGACATTGCTGGTGTCGTCGGTCACAGTTGACGTATTATGTTGACTGTCGACAGTGAGGTTGCCGAAGAAGCACCGCACTCTTGAAAGGGAAAGACACACATGAGCAATGAAGCTCTGACCATGCGTGGTCCGGTTCATGGAACCAAGGAAGCAAAGCGCGTCGCCGTCGGTTCCGGCGTTGGCGCAGTCATCGAAACCTACGACTTCATCGGTTTCGGCACCGCCGCAGCACTGTACTTCGGTACGGCGTTCTTCCCGGGTGCCGACCCGGTAACGGGCACCCTGGCCTCCTTCGCGACCCTCGGCGTCGGCTTCGCTGCCCGTCCGCTGGGTGGCATCATCGGTGGCCACCTCGGCGACAAGCTCGGCCGCAAGCCGGTCCTGGTTGCATCGCTCATTTTGATGGGCCTTGCTACCTTCGCCATCGGCCTGTTGCCCACCTACCAGCAAGTGGGCCTCCTGGCTCCCGCACTGCTGGTTCTCGTCCGCATCATTCAAGGCCTGGCCTTCGGTGCTGAATGGGGCGGTGCCATCCTGATGAGCTACGAGCACGCACCGTGGCGGAAAAAGGGCCAGTTCACGGGCATCGTGCAGGCCGGCTTCCCGGTGGGCCTACTGCTCGCCAACCTTGTCTTCCTCAGCAGCGTGGGCCTCGGCAGTGAGTGGGCCTGGCGAGTGCCGTTCCTCGCGAGCATTGTCCTTGTGGCTGTCGGCTTGATCATCCGCTCCAAGGTTCCCGAGTCCCCGGTATTCGAGGACGTGAAGGCCAAGGGCGACATCGTGAAGTCCCCCATCGTCGAGGTCATCAAGACCGACTGGCGCAACATCGTCCGCGGCATCGGCCTCCGCATCGCTGAAACTGCCGGCTACGCCGTGTCCGTGACGTACATGATCTCCTACCTGCACACCAACAACCTGGCCGACAAGACCGAAACTTTGGTGGCGCTCTGCATCGCGGCCGGCATCGGTATCTTCGCAACGTACTTCTGGGGCAAACTGACGGACCGCGTTGGTCGCCGTCCTGTTTACATCTGGTCCACAGCGTTCGCAGTTGTGTTCGGCATCCCGATGTTCATGCTGGTCAACACCGGCCTTTTCCTCCTGATCATCGCAACCATCGTCATCGCCTACGCTGTCTGCCAGAACTCCCTTGCCGGCGCCCAGGGTGCCTGGTTCCCGGAACTCTTCCAGGCCAAGACCCGCTCCTCCGGCGCCTCGCTGTCCTACCAGATCTCCGCCATGGTCTCCGGCTTCACCCCCTTCATCACCACCCTGCTGTTCGTCAGCATGGGATGGATGGGGCCGGCCCTGCTGTTCAGCATCTACGCAGCCATCGGCCTGTGGGCGGCACTGATTACCCGGGAAACCTGGGGAAAGCGCGAGCGTGCTCTCGCTGAAGAAGCCGCCAGCAAAACTCCCCAGACGGTAAACGCCTAAGCAGCCATCGACGTCGGGCGTGTTCTCCCCATCAGCACGCGCCCGACTCCGGAAGGAAACCAATGACTCTCTCTTCAGTCGAAGTGGCAGTGGCCACTCCTACGCCCGAGCGTGTGGACCGCATCCGCGCCGCCGCCTACCGCATCCGTCATCACGCGCTGAATATGGGCGAAGTCCAAGGGCAGGGCTATGTCGGCCAGGCCCTCGGTGCGGCCGATATGTTAGCCGCCGTCTACGCCGATCAGCTGACGTACCGCGCCGAAGATCCGCACTGGGAAGGACGTGACCGCTTCCTTCTTTCCACCGGGCACTACGCCATTGGTCACTATGCAGCGCTGGCCGAAGCTGGAATCGTTCCGGTGGCCGAGCTCGAAACGTACGGCTCCGATGATTCCCGCCTGCCGATGTCGGGTATGTCCACTTACACCCCGGGCATGGAAATCTCAGGCGGTTCGCTGGGGCACGGCCTGACGGTTGCCGTCGGAATGGCTTTGGGCCTGCGTCTTCAGAGCTCAACGTCAAGGGTGATCAACTTTCTGTCCGACGGTGAGTTGGATGAGGGTTCCACCTGGGAAGCCGCCATGGGTGCACACCACCACCAGCTCGGAAATCTGACCGCCATGGTGGACATCAACGCCCTCCAAGCAGACGGGGCCACGGAAACAGTGCTCCGCACCGAACCGGTCACCGAAAAGTGGGAATCGTTCGGCTGGTACACCCAGCGCGTGGACGGGAACGACGTGCGTGCGCTGCTGGGAGCGTTCGACAACATCGCTGCCCTGGCGGCGCCGATCGGGCGGCCCTCGGTCATCCTCTGTGACACCAAGGTAGGTCGCGGCGTGCCGCTCTTGGAGACCCGCGAGAAAGCGCACTTCATGCGCATCGAAGAAAACGAGTGGCAGATCTGCCGCGAACAGTTGACCGCAGGATACGAAGGGACGGCTTCAGCATGAGCACAATTACGACGGCGGCCGGTGCCGCTGCTTCATCGGTCGCCGCCTCGACGGCTAAACCGAAGCTGAAGACCTCGGCCATGATCGCATCCTTCGCCGATCCCGGCCAGAAGACCACTTCCGCCCCGTTCGGGCATGCGCTGGTCAAGGCCGCCGAAGCCGACTCTCGGATCGTGGGTCTGACCGCGGATCTTGGTAAGTACACGGACATGCACATCTTCGCTAAGGCCTTCCCGGAGCGGTTCTTCCAGATGGGCATGGCCGAGCAGCTCCTCTTCGGCGCCGCTGCAGGCATGGCCGAAACCGGCCTGATCCCATTCGCTTCCACCTACTCGGTGTTCGCGGCACGGCGTGCGTATGACTTCCTGTGCCTGGACATCGCCGAGCCGAACCTCAACGTCAATATCATCGGCGGGCTACCCGGCCTCACCACCGGGTACGGACCGAGCCACCAGGCCACCGAGGACATGGCGATCTTCCGCGGCATGCCCAACCTCACCATCGTGGATCCCTGCGACTCCGTCGACATCGAGCAGGCCGTTCCGCAACTTGCGGCCTCCGATGGGCCAACATACCTGCGCTTGCTGCGCGGTAACGTGCCCACCGTCCTGGACGAGTACGACTACACGTTTGAGCTGGGCAAGGCCAAGGTCCTGCGCGGTGGCAACGATGTTGTCTTCGTTTCCTCCGGCCTGATGACCATGCGTGCTTTGCAGGCGGCAGATGCGCTGGCGAAGCACAAAGTGGATGTCGCCGTGGTGCACACGCCCACCATCAAGCCCTTCGACTCCGCCACCGTACTGGCAGAGCTGAACACCGACCGGCTGGCCGTCACCTTGGAAAACCACACGGTTGTTGGCGGTCTGTTCGAAACTGTTGCCTCCGCCGTCGTCACCGCTGGTCTCGGCAAGCGCGTGGTGCCCATCGCGCTTCCCGACCAGTTCCTCGACGCCGGTGCGTTGCCCACGCTGCACGAACGATACGGATTGTCCGTGGACCGGATCGTTGCGAAGGTGCTTGCGGAGCTTGGCTGAGCTTTCCTCGCTGGGCGGGACGGACATGACTGCCCGTCCCGCCCCGCTGCCCGTAGTATCGACAGTTAACATCGGACTGTTAGCAGTCGCCCATTGAACCGAGGACACACCATGGCCGTCACCGCATCCCTGCTGGGACTTGAGAAGAAGAGCCTGCGCGAACAGGCACTCGCAGCACTGCGGACCGCGATCACCAGTGGCGAACTCGAGCCCGGGCGACACCTCGTGGAAACCGAGCTTTCCGAGATGCTCCAAATCAGCCGCGGCACCCTTCGGGAAGCCCTGCGCCAGCTGGAACAGGAAGGTCTGATCTCCGCCGGAGCACGCGGCCGCATGTCCGTGCGGCACCTGGACGTCAAGGAAATCAGGGATATCTTCGCTGTTCGCGGCGTTTTGGAATCGTTGGCCGCCAGGACCCTCAGTGACATGCCGGACAAGGAAGCCGCGCTCGCAGAACTGCGTGCCGCCGTCGACAATATGGACAAAGCCGCCAAGTCCTCACTGCAGGAGCGGATCGAATCCGACCTTGAGTTCCACCGCACGCTCTGCCGCCTGTCCGGAAACGAAACGTTGCTGCACTCCTGGGAATCCCTGGAGGGCTCCATCCGGATGTCCATCATGTTCGCCGGATTGGAACGCGCCACCCGGAATATGAGCGTGGGCAGGCATCACGACATTGTTGCTGCCATCGAGACTGGAAATGCGGCGAAAGCACGGGAAACGATCATCGCGCACATGGACAGTGCGGCGGAGAACCTGGTCGGCTAGTTCCCCAATTGCGTTGGTTAGCCGCTTTCACATTGTTTGGGCAACGACGCTGCAGCGGTGTTGCTGGAATCAGGCAGGGGTATAGGGTAAGGCGTCATGGCGTTGAGACTTGTTCAGGTGAATTTCAAAGCGCGGGATGACTCAGCTCTCGGGCAGTTTTGGGCGGAAGCCCTCGGGTGGGATGTTTCCAGTGAGGGACCCGGTGTGACCAACGTTGAACCCCTGGGTTTCACTTGGCCGGACCCCTCAGCTGTCTGCGTTGACGTTGTGACAGTTTCGGATCCGGAGACGGTGAAATATCGCGCGCACCTCGATCTCGCTACCACTTCCGCAGCTCATCAAAAGGAGCTGGTGGCGCGGCTCAAAGAGCTCGGCGCTACACCGGCCGATGTAGGCCAGGGAGATGTGCCCTGGACGGTCTTGGCGGATCCCGAGGGGAACCTGTTCTGCGTTCTGGAACCCCGGCCGATCTACCAGGACACAGGACCCATCGCCACGGTGGTGGTCAACTGCACCGATCCGCGGGCCATGGCCGACTTCTGGAGTGAGGCGATGGATTGGACTCTGCACGAAGTGAACGATGACCACGCGAGGCTGCGTTCGTCCGAGGGGGTCGGGCCATATCTGGAGTTGCTGCGCACGCCAGACCCCGACGCGCTGCCGAACCGTATCCATCTCGACCTGATGCCGTATCCCGGTGATGATCAAGACGCTGAAGTGGTCCGGCTACATACACTGGGCGCGGCAAACATCGACATCGGCCAGGGCGATGTGCCGTGGCGTTGCCTCACAGACCCCGAAGGCAACGAGTTCTGCGTCCTGACACCGGGCTGACAATATAGCTCGTAACCACGTCCGCACCAAGAGGCCGTTAGCTGCCTGACGCCTTCAACAGGTGATCCGGGAGCCGGTTTCCCGGTGCCCGCCCACGGATTTCCAAGAGTTCACGGGCGTGGGCGTGCAGCTTCTTGTCCTCCTCGGATACTGGAACCCAGGAAGGAATCGGTACAGCAGTCCCTGTTTCATCGCGCGCCACCATCACCGTGAGGCAGTACGTGGTCAGGTTCATTTCGCGGGTCTTGGGATCGCCGGAGCGTACGTGGACCGCAATGTGCATGCCCTTGGCGCCGGTGTAGACGAGCCGCGCCTCTACCTCGACGACGTGGCCAATCAGCAGGGGCCGGTAGAAACGGACGCCTCCGGAGAACACAGCCACGGTGTCCTTGCCGCAGTATCGGGAGGCGCAAACGTACGCTGCTTCGTCGATCCACTTCATCACGATGCCACCGTGGACCTTGCCGCCCCAGTTGACGTCAGTGGGGGACGCCATAAACCGCAGGACAACACGCTCGGCGGTTCCGGCGTCGGTGTAGTCCTGGGCGTTCATCGCGTTGACGATCTGCTCGCGGACCTCGATGCGCGCCAAGGCGTGGTCGCGCTGCTCGACCTCTTGGGGCGTGGACGGCTCAAACTGGGGGACAGGAATTGGCTTGCCATCGGGTCCCACCGCTACGAAAATCACCATGCACTGGCTATGCATTGTCTCCGGCCCGCCCTTGGGATCGCGGGAGCTGACCACCGTGTGGATGTGCATCGAGGAGCGGCCGGTGTAGACGATGGTGGAGGTCACTTCCACCATGTCGCCACTGTTCACGGGATCCGTGAAGTGGATGTTGCCCACGTACGCCGTGACGCAGTACGACTTAGACCAGCCAACTGCTGCTGCGTACGCGGCCTTATCCACCCACTCAAGGACGGTGCCGGCGTCGACTGACCCGCTGTGGCCTACGTCCATGGGAGCCGCGAGGAAACGGAGGGTCACTGAATTGGCGGCGTCATCGCTCATGCTTGGAATCTTACTGTCGCCAGGTTTCTGTTACGTGACTAAGTCCGACTACCCGCGCTGGATGCCGAGGGTGGCAATCAGGTCCTCATGGAGTTCGAACCAAACCCGGTGGAAGGAATCCCGGTCGGTAGCTGTCAGCCAGGCTGTGTCCTGGACAGCGTGCTTGAGTGCTCCCAACAGGCGCCCGGAGTAGCCCTCGAACCGAGGCAGCAAAACGCTCAGCTGTGGTTCGAGTACACGCCAGGACGCCAAGGCGCCTATCAGGACGTCCACGGCGCCTTCATCCGCCGGAGATTGCAGCTGGATGGCACTGCAGGCACCCACGACGCCGGTGTTGACCTCGGCGAAATTGTCATGCACCGCTAACACCGCGTCTCGTGCACCGGCGTGGTCCAGTTCATCGGCCAGCAGCCGCTCGTTCTCAATTCTCCCGAGACTCGACAGCGACCAGCCGCTGGCCCCCGCGAAGGTGCTGTGCGAAACAAAGCCGTTCACGCCGGCGTCGATGAGCTGCGACTCCACCAAACCGGGGTCTTGCGAGAATCGAGCCGCTACCGCTTGGGTCTCAGCGAAACCGAGGAGGCGGACCGCATGCAGGGTGAGGAGTGTCATTCGGCATCCATCAGGGTGATTGTTCCCCGGGACCCGTCAATGGCCAGGGGGCCGCCGTCGGCGAGAAGGTGCAGCGCATCCCGTACACCCAGTACGGCAGGGATCCCGAACTCCCGTGCAACGATCGCGGCGTGCGACAACATTCCACCGGTTTCCGTGACCACCGCCGATGCCATTCCGAAGAGAGGCGTCCACGCGGGGTCGGTGGTTCGGCAGACCAAAATATCCCCGGGCTGGAAGCGCGTGAACTCGTCGGGACCGTGAATAAGCCGGGCATTGCCGCGGGCTGTACCAGTGCTGGCGCCGACGCCGGTGAGGATGCTCATCATCAGGCTATTTCTACTACAGATAACCCTGCCCCGGCACCACTGACTGAAGCGGCAGCCGAGCTGGCTGAGGCGCCGCAGTCCTGCACGCTCTCTCACATCCCGGCCCTTAAAGACCGATTGCTCTCTCACTTTCTTGAAGGAAGTGAGAGAGCCATCGGCTGAAGGGCTTGATATCCGCGAGAGCGTCGGGGGGGTGGGGCGCTACGCGAGGACGCGGAGTTTTGATCCCGAACGGCCGAACAGTGCGGCGTCGGCAGAAAGCCTGCCCGCACCGGCCAGTGCCAGTGCCAGAGCTGCGCCTGCGAAGAGCAGTACAAGCTCGTATCCGCCGTTGCCGACGAAAACCCCGGCCGGCGCGTGCACCAGGAACAGCGCGCCGAGCATGTTGACGGCCAGCAAGGCTGCGAAGACGCGGGTCAGGAGGCCGATGATCAGGGCAATGCCACCCACGAGTTCGAGGGTTGCGACGATCGGTGCTACTGCCGATGCGGCCGGGACTCCCATCTGCGTGAAGGAGGCCTGGGTTCCGGCGATAGTGAATTCGTTGAACTTCTGCCAACCGTGCGCGGCGAAGAGAAATCCCGCGATTACGCGCAGGATGGTCAGGGCTGTGGTGGTCAAGCTGGACTTGTTCATACCTTCAACCATTCCCGAGGAAACTTGAAGTGTCAACAAAATATGGCTCTTTATGACCTAAATCCCAGCTACCGGGCTTACGTCCGGCGTCTGCTGCGTGGCTTCGCCTGAAGCCAAGGCTGCAGCAGCCGGGTAGTGATCGGCAGGAAGATGTAGGTCATCAGCGGGGTCAGGATCACGATGTTCAGCAGCACCGCGAACACCAGCGGCCAGTCCTGAGTCAACGGGTGCAGCAGGAAGTTGGCCAACAGGCTGAGCGGGAAGAACGGCAGGAAGATGCTGATGGCCTGCTTCCAGCGGGGCGGCACAACTGTCTCGGGCACAACCACCGAAACGTCTCCGGGCCGGGAGAACCATCCTTCGATCCCCGTGTGGCGCTCCACCCGGGTGGTCTCCATCATGTCCCTGGCACTATCGATCCACCAGCGACGCTCCTCGGAGTCCTCCCACTCCTGCAGCGAATCGGCGTCTGCGAAGCGGTAAAGCATGTGCCATTCAGTGGAATTCACCCCATTGCGTACCCATCCGGATCCCAGATATCCAGGCCATTCGCGGGCGAGTTCCTGTCCGGCGTGGGCCCAGGCATTGGCCTGCCGGGTATAGCCGGGAAGGATAGTGCGGGCGACGGAAACGGTGACGGGATGCTCATGTGACACGGCCCAAATGTACCCGGCCCGCGGCGGACTAGGCTTGTTTAGTGCCTCAAACCACAACTGCCCCCGCCCGCTCCAACGCCCGCGAGATCCTGCGGCTGGCCGTCCCGGCTTTCGGTGCGCTCATCGCCGAGCCACTGTTCCTGCTGGCTGACTCGGCCATCGTGGGGCACCTGGGCGTCGAGCAGCTCGCCGGTGTGGGACTCGCGTCCACCATCCTGCACACCGCCGTGGGGCTGATGGTCTTCCTGGCATATTCGACGACGCCAGCGGTCGCCCGAGCGATCGGTGACGGTAAGTTGGGGAAGGCTTTGGCAGCAGGGCGCGACGGCGTCTGGCTGGCTCTGCTGCTTGGGCTGGCGCTCGCTGTGGTTGGTTTTGTAGCGGCCGAACCGTTGGTTGGCTTCATGGGGGCTACCGGAGACGTCCAGCAATTTGCCGTCGATTATCTGCGATGGTCCATGCCTGGCTTGGCCGCGATGCTCCTCATCTTCGCCGGCACGGGTGTCCTTCGGGGGCTCCAGGACACCCGGACGCCGCTTGTCGTGGCAACAGCGGGCTTCGCCGTGAACATCGTCCTCAACCTGTTCTTCGTCTATGGGTTGAACATGTCCGTGACGGGTTCCGCCATCGGCACAAGCATCGCGCAGTGGGCCATGGCTGCCGTGTATTTGGTAATGGTCAGCCGGAATGCGCGGCAACACGGGGTGTCCTTGAAGCCCGACTGGCACGGTATCCGAGCCATGACCAAGGTGGGTTCGTGGCTCATGCTGCGTACGCTGAGCCTCCGCCTCGCCATCCTTGCGACTGTATTGGTGGTGACTGCGCAGGGTGCCGTAAATCTGGCTGCGCACCAGTTGGCCATGACCATCTTCTCCTTCCTGGCCTTTGCCCTGGATGCGCTGGCGATCGCCGCGCAAGCCCTGATCGGCAAGGAACTTGGCGCCCGGAACGCCCAACGCGCCCGTGAATTGACCCGCACTATGATTCGCTGGGGCCTCGGATTCGGCGTGATCACCGGCGTTCTCCTGGCGATCGTGGCCCCGTGGGCCGGCTACCTCTTCACGTCCGACTCCGGTGTCCGATCAGCCCTGACCATCGCGCTCTGGGTCCTCGCGGTGGGACAGCCACTCGCCGGTTATGTCTTCGTCCTGGACGGTGTCCTTATCGGTGCAGGCGACGCACGCTACCTGGCGATTGCCGGCGTCGTAAATTTGGTGGTCTACTTGCCGTTGCTGGTGGCAATCCACCAGACAAGGCCCGACGGCGAGGCGGGGCTGCTGTGGTTGTGGGCCGCGTTTGCGCTGGGCTACATGCTGGCCCGAGGTGTGACTTTGGGGCTGCGCGCGCGGACCGATCGGTGGATGGTGCTGGGTTCGCACTAAACTGGACGGGTGACTCTCCCAGCGATTCCTGCCCAGACTCCTTCTGCTCCCGCGGACGTACTCTGGAAACCCGTGCTGATCCGTGCCACGGTTGCACTGCTGTTCGGCGCGGTCACCATCTTCTGGGCTTCGCCGTCCGTGCACGTCCTGGCGTGGGCTGTGGGGCTGTATTTGCTCGCGACGGCGGGGGCTGTGTGGATGTCCCGGGCTTTGCCTGTGGCGGTTCCGCTGGTTGTTGCGCTCGGAGGCGCCGGCGCGTTGGTCACGCAGTCTGACGAGGGTGTTGCCCTCTCGGCCATGTTTGCACTGCTGGTGCTGGGCCTCCTTGAGTTCGTCCACGGTCTCCGGAAGCGGGACGAGTTGGCGCGTGATTGGCTCATTTCGGGCGTTATTGCAGTGGGCACCGCTGTGATGCTGCCGTTCTTTACTTCGCTGGGCGCACATGCGCTGCTGGGCGTGGCCGGTGGTGGGGCCATCATTTCCGGCGTGCTGTGGATCCTCTCAGGGTTGACGCTGAGGCACGATGCCAAGTCCGGGGCCGGCGGCCCTTCCCGAACCGCTGCGCCCGGCGCTTCGCCCGAGGCCGTAAACTAGTAGCTGGACGTTCTACTCTTTGTAGAACTTTTGCTGACCGGCGGATACGAACCGCCATCATTGGAGGAATGACCGTGGCAGACCAGACACCAGGAGAACCGCGCAAGATGCGGACCTCGGTCAAGGGACCCCTCATGTTCTCCGCGTTCTTCGCAGTACTGGCCTTCGTTGCCGTGCTCATTTTCGCTTCCGGCGGCAGCGCACGCGCGCCACGTTTTGACCTCGCCTTCACCGGAGCCGGCATCGCGTTCATCGTGAGCCTCGTTGTGGCGGCCATGCTGTCCATGAGCCACAAGGAGAACGCCGACCACCTCGGCAAAGGCTCCGGCGTCAACCTCAGCTCCAAGCGGCCCGGCCACGGCGGCCCGGGTGCCCCGGATTCCGAGACTGAAACGCCCGACGCCGGCCACTGACCTCCAGGGTTGAGCGCTCCACTTCCGTAGAGCTGGCTTTGAGCGGACGGATGCCGACTAGTTCCTGTTGTTGCGACGGTTCCGTACGAACAGGAGTCCTGCGCCTACGACCAGGAGTGTTCCGGCTGCGTAGAGCAGGCCGGTTCCGACACCACCGGTGAGGGGCAGTTCGAAGCCGCCGTTGGACGGGATGTTCTTGACGCTCAGGTCAACACCGACTGTGGTGCTGGCGGAGTTGATCAGGAAGGAGATCGGCTCGGCGAGCAGTTCGTGTCCGGCCGGGGCGGTGGTCTCCACCAGGTAGTAGGTGCGGTAGTCAGCCGAGCCCGGTGCAACAGCTGCGCCGTCGGCCCAGTCCGAGTAACGCAGACCGGAGATGGTCAGGGTGCCGTCGGCAGCGACGGCGAAGACGCTTTGACCGTTCAGTGCGATCGGGTTGGTGCCGGCCAGGGCGTCAGCTTCGTTGGTGTAGACGGAGAAGGCAGCGCCGGCAAGGGCTGTGCCGTTCTCGTTGACCTTCTCCAGGGTCATTTCGCCCCACTTGGTCACGACCGGAGGCGTAACCACCGGTCCTCCGGGCCCACCGGCAACTGTAGTAAAGCTGCCCAGGTTCGGGTAAACGAGAGCTTCGTTTTCGATTTCACCGATGGCGTTGACCGTGGTGTTAACAACGACCTGAACGCGGGTGGCGTTGCGTGCGGCAAGAACGTCACGGCCGGCCTCCGTGAAGACGATGGAGACCGTGTTGGTTGCGGCGTCGAAGACGACGTTGTAGTGGGTGCCTTCGGTGATGACGGTGCCATCGACCAGGGTGGCGGTGGCGCCGACGTAGCTCAACTTGGGATCGAGTGCGTCCACGATCTTGTAACCATCGATGACGGCTTCGTTGGGGATGTCACCGGTGATGGTGAAGTCGATCTGGTCGCCCAACTTCACGTCGGGGGCATCCGTGACGGTCTTTTCTGCACCGGCAATGGAGTTCTTCGGGTAGACGTGAACGTCGTAGATCCAGTTGTCCTGGTTGTCCGGGTCGGTCAAGGGAACCGATACCAGGAACGGAGCTGCAGGAGTCACACCGGCGGGGTAGTTGGTCTCGGTGACCAGGTACAGGCCGACGGGGAGGTTGGCGAACGCTGCGGTGCCGTCAGCAGCGGTGGTCTGGGCCTGCCCTGCACCCAGGGTGTATCCGGCGCCGGTAATGGAGCCTTCAGGATCGGCGGGGGCGAAGACGCTGCTCAGGTTATGGGCCGCGTCCCAACCGGCATTGGTCGACAGGTCAATGGTATTGACCTGCTGAATCGTGAACTCAATGCCACCCAACGGCGTCAACCCGGAGGTGTCGGGTGCTGCCATGGAGACAGCGTCCCCGGCCCCAAAGTTGTTCCCGCCGCCATTGATCGGGGGTCGCGGTGGTTTTTCAAATTTGTGGATAGTAATGGAACCCGTCTGGCCCCCGTCAACCACGGGGGCGGCAGACGCCGGGGCAACGGAGAAAGACATTGCCAAGACCGCTCCGGCAATCGCTGTGGTGACGGTGCGTGTACGCTCGAACTTTTTCCGCATGGAATTCCTATCCCTGACGCGCTGGCGGGCCGCCCTCGTCGAGGGTTGCCCGAATGTCCTTGCTTAGGGATAGGTGACGTCAATACGGGATTCGTGATGCAAAACGAGGCGTGAATCTAGTCACACTGGGATTGAGCGTGCGACGTTGCCGCCAGAGTAAGCGGCGCGCCGGCCTTTATCACTCGCCCTCAGCGGCCTTCCGCGCGCGATACGCAGCAACGTGGGCGCGGTTAGCGCAGTTCCCTGTATCGCAGTAGAGCTTGGAGCGGTTGCGGCTGAGGTCCAGCACGACGGCGTCGCAGTCGTCCGCCGCGCACACGCGCATGCGGTCCATTTCCTTGCTGCGGATGACGTCGATGATGGCCATGGCAGCTTCGGTTCCCATTCGGACTGCCAGCGGTGCTTCCGGGGTGGTGGCGTGGAGGTGCCAGTCCCAGTGGTCATGTTTCACCAGTTGCGGGAGTGCCTTTGCGTCGGCAAGCAGTTTGTTGACGGACTTGGCTGCCGTGTCCTCGTCAGCGCTCCAAAGTGCCGCCAGTTCGCTGCGGAGGCGCTTGATGCTGCTCAGTTCCGCAGGAGTGTTCACCCGTGATCCGGTGAACTCTTCAGCTTCCAGGAAGGAATCGAGGTCTTCCATTGTGACCAGCGATTCCGCGCCGTTGGCGGCCGTATTGATCAGATTGACGACGCTACGAAGGGCTACCTCGGTGTCAGGCGCAAAAAGCACTTTGACTCCTTACATGATTCGAGAGTACTGTCATGACCATAAGCCCACTTTACTCCTGACAGGAGGCTGCTGTGTCAGCTCCAACGACGAAGGCTGATGCAAAGAGTTTCCTGGCATCAGGACTCGGCATCGCACTCTTTTCTTCCGCCGTTTTCGGCACGTCCGGCTCGTTTGCCAAGTCGATGCTTGAAACCGGCTGGTCACCCGGCGCCGCTGTTGCCGTGCGCCTCACTGGTGCCGCACTGATATTGGTGATCCCCGGCGTCGTGGTTCTCCGCGGCCGGTGGCACCAACTCAAGGACAACTGGCTCACCATCCTGCTGTTCGGGCTCATCGGAGTTGCGGGGTGCCAGCTCTTTTACTTCAATGCCGTGGCCCGATTGTCCGTGGGCGTCGCGCTGCTGCTTGAGTATCTGGCTCCGGTGATGATTGTCCTCTGGCTCTGGATCGCCAGCCGACGGCGGCCCCGTGCGCTCACTGCTTCCGGCGCCCTGTTGTCCCTGGGCGGACTGGTCCTGGTGCTTGATCTGACGGGTGCCGTGAAGGTGGACTTCATTGGTGTCCTTTGGGGTATGGCTGCCGCAGTCTGCCTGGTGATCTACTTCTTCATTACAGCCAAGGAGAATGACAGCCTCCCTCCGCTGGTGCTCGCTTCCGGAGGTCTCTTAGTAGGCGCGCTGGTCATGTGGCTCGTCGGATTGCTGGGACTGCTGCCCATGACTTTCAGTGTCGAGGACACAACGTTGGGGCCGTGGACCACTCCGTGGTGGGTTTCCGTCGTCGGACTCATCATCCTGGCCACAGTTCTCGCGTACGTTTCCGGCATCATGGCTGCCCGCAGCCTGGGCTCGAAGGTAGCGTCCTTCGTGTCCCTCACCGAAGTGCTGTTCGCCGTGATCTGGGCATGGCTGCTCCTGGGGGAACTCCCCGGCCCCATTCAGCTGCTGGGCGGCCTCCTCATTGTGGGCGGCGTGGTCCTGGTCCGGATCGATGAGCTGCGGGGAGATCGCAGGGCGGCCGTTACTGCCCAAGAAGCGGCCCGCGTTCTTGATCACCCGAACGACGTGGAACCCGTCCCCTCCGGTCATGTCACCAAGGCGCCCCGCAGCTAAGCCACGGAACTCCCGGGTTTATTCGAAGTCCCCGCCATACAACGGCGGTGCGGGCGAACAACACCGGGAGCCATGCCTTTAACAGCGAAAACCCCGGACGCTGATGCGTCCGGGGTTTTCCCAACTGTCTTAGTTGGAAGCCTGCTGCTGCTGCTCAGCGTTCTTCTGAGCGCGATCGCCGGCTTCGCGAAGTGCGTCGGCAACCTTCTTCAGGTTGGAAGCGTGCTGGCTGTCCCACTCGCCGCGGAACTTGTCAGCGTCCGGGCCCTTCCAGTCGGTGCCGTCAAGTGCGCCCTTGAGCTGTGAACGCTGCTGCTCGATGTTCTCAGCACCGGCCTTCAGCTTGTTACCGAGCTGACGAAGCTGATCAACATCTGCACCCCAAATAGCCATGAGATTCTCCTTCATTTTTCGGACCCGAGCTCTTCGGCATCCCCAACGGCCTCCGGCTCATCCGGAAGATCCAATAACTAAAACCTATCCCGGGAATCCAAAAACCGTCGATGGGCACCCCTCCCCATGTAGCACTGCCCATAGCTAGCATGGGGTTATGTGCCGCAATATCAGGACCCTGCATAACTTCGAACCGCACGCTACGAGCGCCGAAGTGGAGGCCGCTGCCCTGCAATATGTGCGCAAGATCAGCGGATCCACCAAGCCCTCCAAGGCCAACGAGGAAGCCTTCGCGGAGGCTGTGCACGAGATCGCGCACATTACGCAGCATCTCTTGGACTCCTTGGTGAGCCACGGCCCGGCGAAGAACCGTGACGAAGAAGCCGCGAAAGCGAAGGCCCGGGCTGCGGTCCGGTTCGGAACCGCGTAGCCCAGGCCACTTATGTAGACGGCAGTTGCGTCTACTTCCCGAACGAGCGCAGCCTCAGCGAGTTCGCAACTACCAGCACGGAGCTGGCTGCCATGGCTGCGCCGGCGATCATCGGGTTCAGGAATCCAAGTGCTGCCACCGGGATGCCGATCGCGTTGTAGAAGAACGCCCAGAACAGGTTGGTCTTGATGGTGGACAGTGTCTTGCGGGACAGCTCGATTGCCTGCACCAGCTGACCCAGATCACTGCCCATCACGGTCAGGTCAGAAGCTTCGATGGCAACGTCCGTTCCCGAACCCATCGCGATACCGAGGTCCGACTGTGCCAAAGCCGCGGCGTCGTTGACGCCATCACCTGCCATGGCCACCGTGGCACCGGACGCCTGGAGCTTCCTGACCGCCTCAACTTTCCCTTCCGGCAGTACACCGGCGAACACGTCGTCCGGTGAAATCCCGACGGCGGCAGCCACTTGGGCGGCTACTGCAGCGTTATCGCCGGTCAGGAGGATGGGGCGGATTCCCATGTCCTTCAACTTTTGTATCGCCGCTGCGGAACCGGGCTTGATGGTGTCCCTCAGGCTGACGATTCCTGCAGCCTGACCGTCCACTGCAACCCAGATAGCTGTAGCGCCGCCGTTTTCTTCTGACGCCAAGGCTTCCCGTTGGCTTGAATCGAGCGCGATGCCGTTCTCCTCGAGCCAGCCCGAGCGTCCGACAACCACAGTCCTTGAGACGCCGTCTACTGCAACGGTTCCCCTCACGCCGCCGCCGGGAGCGGAACTGAAACCGGCAACACCAGGCAGGGTGCCGGCGTCGGACATGGCATCCTTTGCCGCGGCAGCAATCGCGTGGGCGATCGGATGCTCAGAGGCCGATTCAACAGCTCCCGCCAGTGTTAGGACGGCGGCCGGGGCGTAGCCGTTGAGGCCCACAGTGTGGTCCACAGCGAGCTTGCCGCTGGTGACGGTGCCCGTCTTGTCCAGCAGGATGGTGTCCACATGGCGGGTGTCCTCAAGAACCTGGGGGCCTTTGATGAGGATGCCCAGTTGAGCTCCGCGGCCCGTCCCTGTCAGCAGCCCGACGGGAGTTGCCAGGCCCAAGGCGCAGGGGCAGGCGATCACCAGCACGGCAACGGCTGCCGTGAAGGCCGCGTTGAGGTCGCCCGAGATAAACAGCCAAAGGATAAACGTGAGCACGGCAATAACCAGCACGATCGGAACGAAGACGGAGCTGATCCTGTCCGCGAGCCGCGCAATGGGTGCCTTGCCCGTCTGTGCCTGGCTGACCAAGCGCCCCATCTGAGCGAGCGTCGTGTCGGAACCCACGCGGGTGGCCCGGACCAGCAGGCGACCGGAGGTGTTGATCGTAGCGCCCGTCACCAGGCTGCCCGGCCCAACCTCCACCGGCACCGATTCGCCGGTGACCAGTGAGGCGTCGACGGCGGAAGCACCGTCCGTGACAACGCCGTCAGTGGCAATTTTCTCCCCCGGGCGGACAACAATGACGTCATCTACGAGGAGTTGATCGGCAGGAATCTTCTGCTCCACGCCCTCCACGAGGATCGTTGCATCTTTGGCACCCAGGTTGAGCAGCGCCTTGAGCGCGTTGCCGGCTTTGGCCTTCGCGTTCGCTTCAAGGTAACGGCCCAGAAGCAGGAACGTTGTGACCACTGCGGCAACCTCGAAGTACAGGCCGCCCCCGGACATGTTTTCCATACCGGGGTGTTCAGTCATGCGTGGATCCCCAAAGAGTTGCCACGCCGAGTAAAGGTAAGCAGCGATGACGCCAAGGGAAACGAGCGTGTCCATGGTGGAGGCGAAGTGCCGGGCATTGATTGCGGCTGCCCTGTGGAAGGGCCAGGCCGCCCAGCTCACCACGGGTAGGGCCATCGCGCCCACAACCCATCCCCAGTTGGCGAACTGCAGGGCCGGGATCATCGAGATCGCGAACACCGGAATGGTTAGCAGTGCTGCGACGATCAGGCGTGGGCGCAGGGTTGATGCAGCAGGGCCGTGGGACATGTGGTCTGTGTGCGCGGAGTGCTCCGTGTGGTCGGCTGTCGCGGCGCCTTGTGTGGCGCCTTCGGCGCCGTGCTCTGCATGCTCGGTCGTTCCTCCCTTAGACGCATGCTGCCGCACGCCGCCGAAGGCTTTACTTGGGACCCTTCCGGACCCAACGACTGCGGCACTGTGTTCCTGGTTTTGTTCTGTGGAAGAGTGTCCGTGGCCCTCGTGATCCGAGGGTTCGTGGGTGGTTTGGGGTTCGGGGGAGTGGGGCTTGCGGGTGTGCGGCGCGGGGGCTTGGCGGACGGTGGCTTTGTATCCCGTCGCGTTGACGGTGTCCACAATCTGCTGATCTGTCACGGTTGCCGGGACGGTGACGTGGGCTGATTCGAGGGGCAGGTTGACGCTGGCCTCCACGCCCTCGAGCTTGCCCAGTTTTCGTTCCACTCGATTGACGCACGAGGCGCAGGTCATGCCCTCGATGTCCAGCTCGATGACCCTGTGTGCGGGTTGGTTGAAAGTCTCCTGGCTACTCAAGAGGACTCCTAAGCTTCGTTGGCTACCACCAGGTAGCCGGCTTCTGCCACGGCCTCGCCGATTTCAGACGGCGAGAGCTCCTTGGTTGATGTGATGGTCACAGTGGACAGGCCACCTGGGTTGAGGTCCACGGCCACGTTTTCGACGCCGCTGAGCGACTCAATTTCTTCGCTGACACTGGAGACGCAGTGGCCGCAGGTCATACCCGAAACGTTGACGTTGGTCTGGATGGTCTGGCTCATGGCGCTCTCCTTGGTGATGAGTTGAATGGTGTGGTGGTTGTTGGCGGAATTACCGCAGCAGGCGCCCGATGGCATCGGTGGCCTCCTTTACTTTGGCGTCGATCTGTTCGGCGCGGGCTTCGGGGTTGGGCTCGGAGGCGGCACCCACGACGCAGTGGCCGATGTGCTCCTCCACGAGTCCCAAGCTGACTGCATGGAGGGCCTTGGTGGCAGCTGCTACCTGGGTGAGGATGTCGATGCAGTATTTGTCGTCCTCCACCATCCGCGCGATACCGCGGACTTGCCCTTCAATCCGTTTCAAGCGTTTGAGGTAGGCATCCTTGTTGCTGGTGTAGCCGTGGGGTGCGGCGTGCTCCAGATCCACCTCGATGATGGGTGCATCCGGATTGCTCATGCTCAGGTCTGGCGTGCTCATAACTCGAAGCTATACCCATAGGGGGTATCGCGTCAAGTACCCCCTGGGGGTATAAAAACAATCAGGAGTCCACGAGCCCTGGTAGTCATCACGCCAGTAAAGGACTAGACCAACCAAGGAGGTAGGTATAGACCAAAAGATCCAAAATCTGGATTCTTGTTTTGCAATGCAAACCTTTTGGTAAATGTGCTTCCGCCCACACCCGCACGTTCATAGTGTTTGGTCTCATAGCCGCGGAGGGGGAAATCCCGCGGAACCCAACTTTCTCCTTGGAGGACACTTGAAACTCGCACGCTCCGCAGCGGCCATAGCCATCGCAGCGCTCGCCTTGACCGCTTGCGCTCCGCCCACCTCAAACAACGCAGCCTCCAGCTCGGACGAGCAGACGGGCACCGTCCGCGTCTGGCTCTTCTCCGAGGTCAATCAGGATCCCAAGGCCGCAGTGGTCAAGGAAGCCATTGCTGAATTCGAAGCGGCACACAGCGGTGCCAAGATCGATGTCCAGTACATTCCCGTCGACAGCCGCGCCGAGCGATTCAAGGCGGCATTCAACGATCCTTCCAGCGCGCCGGACGTGGCTGAGTTCGGTAACACCGACCTCGCTAGTTACGTTGCATCCGGCGGACTGGCCGACGTAACCGAGGACATCAAGTCCTGGGATGAGGCCAAGGACCTGGACGAGAAAATCCTGGACACCACTGAGATCGACGGCAAGAACTACGGTGTTCCGTGGTTCGTTGGCGTTCGCGCCCTCTACTACCGCACGGACCTCCTGCAGCAGATGGGCCTTGAGGTCCCCAAGACCTTGGATGAGGTAGAAACCGTTGCCCGTGCTGTCCGTGCAGCGAAACCGGACCTGCTGGGCATTTCCGTGGGTGGCGCCGCGCAGTTCTCGGCCATGCCGTATCTGTGGGCCAACGGCGGCGAGATAGCCACGAAGGAAGGCGACGCGTTCGTTTCCGGACTGGACTCCGCTGAGTCGCGGGAAGGCGTCGCCGCCTACACGCGACTCCTCAAGGACGATATCTGCCCGGCCCAAACCTGCGCCGAGTTCGGTGGAAACGCCAGTGTCCAGCAGTTCATTGCAGGTAAATCGGCCATGACCATCGGCGGCGACTTCAACTACAAGGCTGTCGCAGCCAGTGCCATCAAGGACAAGTTCGCCGTGGTTCCCGTTCCCGGCAAGACGGCCGGTTCCATCGCACCGGCCTTTGCTGGCGGTAACAACCTGGGTGTCTTCAACAGCAGCGAACGCCGCACCCTCGCAGCCGACTTCGTAAAGACGCTGGCCAGCAAGAAGTACCAGCAGAAGATGTTCGATTCCATGGGCAACCTCCCCACCTTCAGCGACGTGCAGAAGTCCGTAGCGGAGAACAACAAGCAGGTGGAACCGTTCATCAACACCCTCGGCGCCGGCACCAAGTTCGTCCCGGTCACTGAAAGCTGGTCAACCATCGACGCCCAGGGTGTGTTCACCGGCATGTACCAGAAGGTGGTCACAGGGAAGGCTGACGTCAACGCCGCAACTACCGAGGCTGCAACGGCCATGAACACGGCATTCGGCTCCAAGTGATGCGCTGCAGTACATCATTTAGGGACGCATCATGACAGCGCTCACCCCGGTTCTGCCGGATGTCCCGGAAAGTGGCAGGCCGGACAGTGGATCCACGACGGCGGCCCGCAAGTCCCGGCGTTTCTCCAACGGAAAGCGCCGGCTGGAGCCATGGCTCTACCTGGCCCCGGCGTTCATCGTCCTGATCGCGCTGCTTGGCTACCCGATCTTCCAGCTGATCAACGTCTCGCTGTACGACTACCGCCAGGCACAGGTCAGCGGCAAGGCGCCCCTGAACTTCGTGGGCCTCGAGAACTACCAGAAGCTTTTCGCTGACCCACAGTTCTGGACTGTCCTTGGCAATACGGTGGTGTTTGCCACCGCCTGCGTGGTCTTCACCTTGCTGGTGGGCAGCTCCCTCGCAGTGCTCGCAACCAGGCTGCGCCCGTGGGTCCGTTCGATGCTGTTCGTCGTCTCGCTCGGCGCGTGGGCTACCCCTGCGGTCACGGGCAGTGCCGTTTGGCTTTTCCTGTTCGAGCCAACCTTGGGCCTGGTCAACAAGACGCTGGTGGCCATCGGGCTGACCCAGTTTGAGGGCTACTCCTGGACCTACGACAAATGGTCGGCGTTTGGGCTCGTTGCCAGCGAAGTGGTGTGGTGCTCGTTCCCGTTCGTGCTGGTCACGGTCTACGCCGGCATCCAGGCGATCCCCACGGAGGTCATTGAAGCGGCCAGGATTGACGGTGCTTCCATGCCCAGGATTGCGCGCAGCATCATGCTCCCGATGCTCAGGCCAATCGTGATCGTGGTGACCATCCAATCCATCATTTGGAACTTCAAGATCTTCTCGCAGATCTACATCATGACCAACGGCGGTGGGATCGCGGGCCAGAACCTGGTGCTCAACGTGTACGGCTACCAGCAGGCATTCGCCGCCAGCCTCTATGGCCTCGGTTCTGCGCTCGGCGTCATCATGACGGCCCTCCTCATGGTCATCACCCTGGTCTACCTCCGGATACTCAAGAGAACAGGCGAAGCCCTATGACCGCCGTCGACGTTTCCTCAGTCCCTCGCAGAAAGACGCAAGCGGAGGCTCCGCAGAAGCTGCGCAAGCAAGGCAAGCGCCGCTTCGGAGCCGATGCCGCGGCGATTGTCATCGCCCTGATCGTTGCCTTCCCACTGTTTTGGATGGTGCTGTCCGCGCTGAAACCCAAAACTGCGCTCGACGCCGGTGATGCTGCACCGTACACGCTGGAACCGTCGCTGGACTCGTTCGGGCGCGTCCTGGGTGTGAACAATTTTGGCCAGTACTTCCTCAACAGCGTGATCGTGGCTCTGGTGGTGGTGGTGCTATCCACCGTCCTGGCGTTCCTCGCAGCCGTGGCCCTGACGCGCTACAACTTCAAGATGCGCACCAAACTGCTGATCATCATCCTGGTCTCGCAAATGGTGCCTGTTGAAGCACTGACCATTCCGCTGTTCTTCCTCCTGCGCAATGCCGGGGAGGCCGTCCCGTTGGTGGGGCTGAACCAATTGGGCTCTCTAGTTCTGGTCCACGTCGGATTCAGCATTCCGTTCGCTATTTGGATGCTGCGTGGTTTCGTGGCCGCTGTACCGCTGGAGGTTGAGGAAGCCGCCCGCTTGGACGGCGCCAGCAGCTTCCGGTTTGTCCGTTCCATCCTGTTCCCGCTGGTGGCACCCGGAGTGGTGGCATGTTCGGTGTTCTCCTTCATTTCCACTTGGAACGACTTCCTGTTTGCCAAAACATTCATCATCTCCGCCCAGGAGAACCAGACGCTGCCCATGGCACTGCTGACGTTCTTCAAGCCTGACCAAAACGATTGGGGAGCCATCATGGCCGGCTCGGTCATCATGACCATTCCTGTGCTGATCTTCTTCGTATCAGTTCAGCGCAAGCTCGTGTCCGGACTGGCTGGGGCGGTGAAGGGATGAGTGCGGCTCACCAGTTGGTCCCGGCGCCGTGGTCCTTCTCCGCGGGCTCGGGCGAGTTGGAGCTCGACGCCGGCACAACCTTGGGCGCCGATCCTGAACTGCGCGGGCCTCGCCGCTGGCTCGCCAGGGCTCTTGGTGCAGCGACGGGTTGGGACCTGGCCCCCGTGCCGTCTGAGGAAGCGGACATTCGCCTCCGGCTGGACCCCACGCTCGACGCCGAGGCCTACCGCCTGGAGGTGAGCGACGTCGTCGTGATTTCTGCGGGTGGTGCTGCCGGTGCCTTCTACGGTGCGCAGACACTGTTGCAGCTGATGGGGCCAGCGGCCCTACGGCAAGCTCCCCTTGCTTCGATACGAACCTGGCCAGTACCGCGCGTTTCTGTGGAGGACAAGCCACGCTTTGGCTACCGCGGGACCATGCTGGATGTCGCGCGGCACTATATGCCCAAGGACAACGTGCTCCGGTTCATCGAGGTGATGGCCATGCACAAGCTCAACGTCCTGCACCTGCACCTCACGGATGATCAGGGGTGGCGAATCCAGATCAACCGGTATCCCAAGCTGACGGAGGTCGGGGCGTGGCGACGTGAATCATCGCTGGGTTCCTGGCGCGCAGGCGTCTTCGATGGCCGCCCGCATGGCGGCTTCTATACGCAGGACGACCTCCGGGAGATTGTGGCCTTCGCAGCTGACCGGCACATCACCGTCATCCCGGAGATCGACGTTCCCGGGCACAGCCAGGCTGCCATCGCTGCCTATCCGGAGCTGGGCGCACCCCCGGTCGGCGGTTCAACGCCTGTGGAGGTGTGGACGCGGTGGGGTATCAGTGAAACGGTCCTGGAAGTGTCCGATACCTCGCTCGAGTTCTACCGGAACGTGCTGGACGAAGTGGTGAAGATCTTCCCCTCCCCGTGGATAAGTCTCGGCGGCGACGAAGTGCCACTCACGCAATGGCAAGCCAGTGCGCAGGCGCAAGCGAAGGCCAATGAGCTGGGCTTGGACGATGTTTCCGGCTTGCACAGTTGGTTCGTGGGGCAGTTGGCGTTGCATCTGAAACGCCACGGCCGCGCCACATCCGTGTGGGATGAAATCGGCGACGGCGGCCTCCCGGACAGTGCCCTCGTGGCGTCTTGGCGCGGATACGAGGGCGGGATAGATGCCCTGAGGAACGGGTACGACGTTGTGATGTGCCCTGAGCACAAGCTGTACCTCGACCATCGCCAAGCCGACGGCGACGACGAGCCTGTGCCCGTGGGCTTCGTGACAACTCTGCGGGCGGTCTACGAGTTTGAGCCACTGCCAGGTGTAGACGGCACGGAAGTCCCCGGCCGTCTCCTGGGAGCGCAGGCCAACATCTGGAGCGAGCACTTGGATTCGCCCCGCCGCGTGCAGTTCGCAGCGTTCCCGCGCCTCAGCGCCATCTCTGAAGTGTTCTGGTCCAAGCCGGAGGGCCGGGACTACGATGAGTTCCTGACCCGACTTACAGGTGCACATCTGGCGCGCCTTGAGGCTATGGGCGTGGAGTACCGTCCCCTTGCAGGGCCTGCACCATGGCAGCAGCGGCCGGGTGTGGAGGGTTGGAAACGAGATTACGACGCCGAGCAGCTCGTGAGGAACTGAGTGACTACTGAAGGCAAGGATGTCCGTAATTCCTCGGCATCGCTTCGCAAGGCGCTGGCTTTGTTGACTGTGGTGGCCGAGGAGCCTGGTAATGGAGATGGGCTGGCGCTCGTGGAGCTTTCCCGGCTGTCCGGTTTGAACAAGAGCACGCTGTTGCGTTTAGCTGCACCTTTGCTGGAGGAAAATCTTCTGGAGCGCGACCACGAGACAGGCAAGTTCCGCCTGGGCCACGGCTGTTTGCGGCTGGGCCAGTCATACCTTGACCGGGTGGATCTGCGCAGTGTAGCCAACGGCGAGCTCCGGAGCCTCATGCGCGCCACGGAAAGCACCTGCCACTTGGTGGTGCTTTCCGGGCACGACGTCGTCTACCTGGACAAGGTGGAGGACGAGGCCACGGTGCGGATGGCTTCCCGCGTCGGCGCCACCATGCCGGCATACTGCACTGCCGTGGGCAAGGCCATGCTGGCGTTCAGCCCGGAGGAAGTGGTAGGACCGATCCTCGCGGCGGAGCTCCACCCGCTGACGGAGAAGACCATTACGGACCCTTCCCTGCTTCGCGCTGATTTTGAGGCCATCCGCCGGCGCGGCTATTCCATAGACGATCGTGAGAATGAACCGGAAGTACGCTGCGTGGCCGCTCCGATCTTCGGCCACGACGATCACGTGGTTGCCGCACTATCCGTATCGTCGTTGTCCTCCCGGATGACTGCTAAGCGTGTCCGGGAGGTTGGGCCCATGGCAGCTGAGACCAGCCTCCGGATCTCCGCCAAGCTGGGCTCGCGGCGAGCAAGCGCGAAACTGGCGAAGCTCGCATGAGTATCAGCGCAGCGGACTACTTTCGCGCCAAGCTGCAGTGCGAGATCGATGTCATGGAAGTGGCTGAGTCCCAATCCGGCTCATTGGTTGTGGTGGACACACGCCGGCAGTCCTCGTGGGATCACGGACATATTCCCGATGCCGTACATATTCCAACGGCGGATATTCCGGCCTTGGCACAAGAACTCATCCCAGCCGGTTCCCAAGTAGTGGTCTATTCCTGGGGCCCGGGGTGCAACGGAAGCACCTTCGCTGCGCTCGCCTTCGCTGAACTCGGCTACTCCGTGAAGGAAATGATCGGTGGCATTGAGTACTGGATCCGGAACGGGCTTCCCTTGGCAACAGCAACAGCCACGGGGACCGTGCAAAGCAAGCCGGATTCGTTGGTGACAGCACATACGTCCTGAAGTGAAACGGGGAAAGATGGCGGTTTTCGTACTGATTCACGGTGGTGGTTCCACCGCGTGGGACTGGCATTTGGTCAGCCCGCTGCTTGAAGCATCCGGGCATGGCGTCGTGGCAGTTGACCTGCCCATCGAAGACATCGACGCTGGACTTGAGGACTATACCCACGCGGTGACGGAAGCAGTTGGCGATGCTGAGCACACCATCGTGGTGGGCCACTCGCTGGGAGGCTTCACGGCACCGTTGGTGTGCGACGAACTCCACTCCGACGGTCTGGTGTATCTCTCGGCAATGATTCCCATGCCGGGTGAGACCTTCGGGGACTGGTGGGCCAACACCGGGCATGACCGGGAGACGATCCCCGATGACGCTTTCTTCAATCTTGTGCCTGATGAGTTGGCTCGCGAAGCCACTGAGAGGGAACGGGACCAGCAAGGCGCTTGGATGTCAGGGCCGTGGCCCGGCCGTCATCCGGAAGTTCCCACCTTGGCGATTTTGTGCCGGGATGACCAGTTTTTCCCAGCGCCCTTCATGAGGAGGCAGGTGCAACAGCGGCTTGGAATTGAACCGGTCGAGATCCCAGGGGGCCACTACGTTACCCTGAGCCATCCGGACGCTGTGGCGGCGGTACTCACCGATTTTGCTGAAAGGACCGCCAGGGAACGCTGAGGAACCGGTTAGGCAGGATCGATGTCGGTTCGCTTTGCCCGGACAACGTCCTTTGCGTCGGTGACATCCGACGGCTGGGGAGCAGGCACGAACAATGCAAGGGGCGGTGCGGCGGCACTGCAGTCCAGATCCGGAAGTGTAACGACGCTGCTGATCCGTTGTTGCCCTCCCTGGAGTTGTTCCATCCGGAACATCACGCCGGAGGCACTCAGTTCATCCGGCACGTCACCAGTTTCGGATGCCCAACGCACCAAGCAACCGTGCACCTCGGCGGTGCCGGGAACCGGGCCCGGCTGGACCTTCATAGGGAGGAAAGGATCAGGTCCCGGTCGGATGTCCGGGCGACGTTTCTGTGCGATGTCGTTCAACGGAGGCCTGGAAATGCGGACGCGGACTTCCAGGCCAGTGGTCTCCACCAGCTCGGGCAGGGTGAAGTCCGTAATATTCTGTGCCACAGCCTGCGCCTCGAGGGATTTGCGGGCCGCCATGACCCACGGGTCAGCCTCTATGGGCTCGCTCGGCGGAGCGCCTTGCCATTCGACCGCCGGATAAGGGGGTGCAGGTTTCTTCTCCTCCCCGCACGCCGAGAGTCCGCCGGAGACGGTAACCAGCAACAGCGATGCAGCCACAGCCTTGAAATACCGCGGCCGGGATGTCCTCGCGTCGCCCATGGTCAACCACCTTTGTTTGCGTTTTTTCGCCTGTCGAATCTATCACGGGCCTCTCAAGGGATAGTCAGCGTCTGGTTTCAACGGCAGCCTGGTTCAGTGGGTCAGTGCTGGTCCGCCGGGGTGTGGACGACGCAGATGGTACCGGCGGGAACGTGCGCTATTCCGCTGACCTTCTCACCGGAGAGCAGGTTGAGTCCGGTAGCGGGGTATTCGGCATCGGCGTCCGTGTGGTTGATGAGGAAGGTGAACGTGCCTTCGTCGGAGCCGCGTGAAGCTACCTCCAGCCCGGCGACCGGTTGAACTCCAAGCTCAATTCCTGCAGCCCCCACTGCGTCCAGTACAACGTCGGCGAGGTGGCCGCCGTCGAGCTTTGTGGAAACGTACCAAGCGGTGCCGTTGCCGAACTCGTTCCGGGTGATGGCCGGGCCGGAGGCCGCGGGACCGGACGTGTAGCGGCTCAACACGCTGGCAGTGACGGGATGGATTTCCTCGGACCACACTGTGCCGGTGGCGCCGTTGCCCAGTGTGATGATCTCGTCCTCGCGCAAGGGCAGGAATTCGTGGATCTCCAAGCCGAGAACGTCGCGGAGGCCGCCCGGGGAGGCACCTGCGGGAACGGTGTCGTTGACGTCCACGATGCCGGAGAAATAGGACACCATCAGATGCCCGCCGGCGTGGACATAGCGGCTGATGTTCGCCGCTGCCTTGTCGCCCACCAGATAGAGGGCCGGGGCGAGAACCAGGCCGTACCCGGAGAGGTCGGCCTCGGGGTGGGCGAAGTCCACGCTGATGCCGTGGTTCCAGAGGACGGAGTAGAAGGACTCGATCCGTTCGCGATGGTCAAGGTCGCTGCTGGGCCGCCATTCCAGATCCTGCGCCCAGAACGACTCCACATCCCAGAGGATGGCCACCCGCGACTGCACGGTTGAGCCCTTCACCGGAGCGAGCTTCCTGAGGTCGTCACCCAAGTCCAGGACCTCCCGCCAGATGCGCGTGCCGGTGCCGGCGTGGGGGAGCATTGCGGAGTGAAACTTTTCCGCGCCGTAGCGGGACGCCCGGAACTGGAAGAACATGATGGCATCGGCCCCGCGTGCCAGGTGTGACAGGCTGTTGCGGGCCAGCTCGCCGGGTCGCTTGGCGATGTTCCGCCCCTGCCAGTTCACGGCGCCCGTGGAGTGTTCCATCAGCATCCAAGGGCGGTTGCCTGCCAAGGACCGCGTGAGGTCGGCGTCCATGGAGAGCAGAACGTGGTTGTCGGTGCGCTGGGCAACCAGATAGTGGTCGTTGGCCACGATGTCCACCTCCTTGGCCCATGCCCAGTAGTCAGCAGAAAGGCAGTTTGTGGCCATGAAATTAGTGGTCACCGGAAGGTGGGGCGTGTACTTCTTGATGACGTCGCGTTCGGCAATGAAACACTGCAGCATGGCGTCCGAGGTGAACCGCCGGAAGTCGAGCCGCTGGGCTTGGTTGCTGACGCTGGCCGAAAGCCTGGGTGCGTCGATCTCGTCCCATTCGCCGTACTTCTGGCCCCAGAAGAGGGTGCCCCAGGCCTGGTTAAGGGCGTCCAGGGTGCCATAGCGTGATCGAAGCCAGTCGCGGAACGCCACCACGGAATTCCGGTCGTAGGACTCACTGACCGGAGCGCCGTATTCATTGTGGACATGCCAAAGAACCAGCGCGGGGTGGGTGCCGTAGCGGCGTGCGAGCTGCTCCGTGATGTTGGTGGCGGCCCGTCGGTATTCCGGCGAGCTGGGGCTGACCATGCCACGCGATCCGTTGCCCAGAGTGACGCCCTCGCGGGTCACGGGACACGCTTGGGGGTACTTCTTCCAGAACCAGGCAGGTGGTGCCGCGGTAGGTGTTCCGAGGTCCACACTGATGCCGGCATCGGCGAGCAGGTCCATCAAGGCATCAAGCCATTCGAAGTCGTATTCACCTTCGCGCGGTTCGAGCAACACCCAGGAGAAGATGCCGATGCTGACCAGGTTGATCCCGGCCTCCTTCATCAGCGCGATGTCTTCCACCCAGACCTCACGGGGCCATTGCTCGGGGTTGTAGTCCCCGCCATAGCAAAGGCCGGCCGGTCGCTGTACCCAAGGCGCGGGTGCGCGTTGGGTGGCGGGGGCCTGCAGGACGTCTGTCATCGAATGATCTCCTTAGAACTGTGTGCGCTCCCAGTATTATCACAGCAATAGTTGCGCTGCCTAGATCAAATTGAGTGTTGACATGGATCACATGGCTGTGACTAACTGGAACCGCTCACAGTCATACCGACTTCCGCTCGGATGAGCGATGAATCCCAGACAGCACCATTCAGCTTTTCGACAAGGAGGACGAAATGCGAAAGTCATTTCGTGCAGGCGCCGTAGCCATGCTCGCCGCGGCCACAATGCTCGCCGCAGGTTGTTCAGGAGGATCCACGGCAGGCAGCCAAAGCGCGGCCACCAGTGATCCCAACCAAAAAGTGGAACTGACCTACTGGGCTTGGGCCCCCAACCTGGAGAAGGTGGTGGAACTCTGGAACGAGAAAAATCCCACCATCCACGTCACCGTCAACAAGCAGGACGGTGGAGACCCGGCCGTGACAAAGCTGCTCACCGCAGTCAAAGCCGGCAGCGGCGCCCCGGACCTGATCCAAGCCGAGTACCAGAAGATCCCAACACTCGTTGCAGCCGATGCGCTCGCCGACCTCTCCGGCACCGTGGCCAACGAAACCAAGAGCCACTTTCCCGATGGCGTCTGGAACGATGTGACGCTGGGCGGCGACGCACTGTACTCCGTTCCCCAGGACACCGGCCCCATGGTCTTCTACTACCGTGCCGACATCTTCGAGAAACTGGGCATCGCTGTTCCGAAAACCTGGGAAGAGTATGCGGCCGCAGCAAAGACTGTTCACGCAGCAGACCCCGAGGCCTACCTCGGAACGTTCTCCTCCAACGATGCCGGATGGTTTACAGGCATGGCCCAGCAGGCCGGAGCTTCCTGGTGGGGCGTTGATGGCGACGCCTGGAATGTGAAGATCGCAGAAGAGCCAACGGAAAAGGTGGCTGGATTCTGGGGCGGCCTCGTAGAAGAGGGCGTCATCGACAACAAGCCCATGTACACCCCGGAGTGGAACACTGCACTGAACACCGGTAAGCAGGTTGGCTGGCTCAGCGCAGCTTGGGGCCCGGGCGTTCTCGAGGGTAACGCCGGAGCCACAGCCGGCATGTGGAAAGTGGCACCCATGCCGCAGTGGGATGCTTCCAAGCCCTCCACCGGCAACTGGGGCGGATCTTCCACTGCCGTGACGTCTCAGTCCAAGAACCTCGACGCCGCAGCCAAGTTCGCCACGTGGCTGAACACCGACCCTGAAGCAGTCAAGGCCCTGGTCAAGGAAGCAGGCATCTACCCCGCAGACACCGCAGGTGCGGAATCGTCCCTGACTGAGGCTCCTGCCTTCTTCTCAAACCAGCCCGATTTCTACAAGGTTGTTGGTGAGGCTGCGCAGAACGTGGGCTCCTTCACCTACGGCCCCAACGTCAACGTGGCTTACAACGCCTACAACGATCAGTTCGCGAAGGCCGCGCAGTCCAAGCAGAAGAGTGCCTTCCTGGACGCAGTCAGCAACATGCAGCAGGTCACCGTAGATGACCTGAAGAAGACCGGTTTCACGGTCAAGTAGCCGATCCAACTAAGTGCTTCAGCTGCGGGAGGCTGGTACCCCATCCTCCCGCAGCGTTTCCCACCCAGAGTCTTACCTTCGACCCACCACAAGGAAGTGCACCCCGTGGCAATGACCGTAACCAGGCCCGGTCCGGCGGCCGGAAGAACAGCCGATGCCCCGAGGCGGGCCAAGAACTTCAAATCCCGGGTGCTCATTCCCTATGTGATGCTTGCGCCCGGCATCATCCTTTTCCTCGTCTTCATGGCAGCGCCCATCATCTACACGTTGGTGCTCAGCTTCCAGAAGAAGAAGGTCAGCGGACTGGGCCTCGGCAAAGGCTCACAGAGCACTGCGTTCGCCGGTTTGGATAACTACGTCAGCGCGCTGACGGACCCGGAATTCCTGGGTAGCGTCCTGCGTGTCCTGACCTACGGACTCATTCTCATTCCGCTGATGCTCGGCTTCGCCCTGTTGTTTGCACTCCTGCTGGATTCCCGGCGTACCCGGGCCGGTACTTTCTCCCGCACTGCCATCTTCCTGCCGTACGCGGTGCCGGCAGTGATCAGCTCGCTCCTGTGGGGTTTCCTGTACCTTCCCGGCGTTAGCCCGTTCCACTTCCTGGCCCGGCAGTTCGGCATGGAACTGCCCTCGCTCCTGGATCCCAACCTGGTGACGTTCGCCATCTGCAACATCGCGCTGTGGGGTGGGGTGGGCTTCAACATGATCGTCATGTACACCTCGCTGAAAGCCGTTCCCAGTGAAATCTACGAGGCCGCCAAGCTGGATGGCTGCTCCGAGATTCAAACAGCCATCAGGATCAAGATCCCCATCATCGCTCCGTCGCTGGTGATGACCGCCCTCTTCTCGATGATCGCCACTTTGCAGGTCTTCGCCGAACCCACCACCCTGCGCCCCTTGGCCAACAGCCTTTCCACCAGCTGGTCGCCGCTCATGCTGGTGTACCGAGACGCTTTCACACGCAACGACGTCTACTCTGCGGCCGCCACAAGCATCGTGATTGCCCTGGCAACCTTCATCATTTCGTTCCTGTTCCTGCGCATCGTGCAGAAGCGGGCCTTCGGACAGGAGAACTGACCGTGACTGCCCTCGCCACGCCCCCGAAAAACCGCCCTGAAAACCCCAAGGCAACCAAGACCGGCCGGGCAAGCAAAGCCGAGTACGTCAAGGAGAAGCCCAGCTACCTCTCCACCGGAATCCTGATCCTCGGTGCGCTCTATTGCCTCTTCCCAGTGATCTGGGTTGTGGCTGCCGCGAGCAAGGACGGCACTGAGCTGTTTTCCACCTTTACCTTGGCTCCCAGCACGCATCTCTGGGACAACATCGTGGAGCTCACGGAATATCGCGATGGCCTGTTCTGGCGTTGGATGCTTAACACTGCCCTGTACGCGGGGGTCGGAGCCATTGTGTCCACCTGGGTATCCGCCCTCTCCGGCTATGTTCTGGCGAAGTTTGATTTTCCGGGCAAGTCCGGTGTCTTCAAGGTCCTGCTGATGGGCGTCCTGGTTCCCGGCGTTATTCTCGCTATCCCGCAGTACTTGATGCTCGCCCAGGCTGGCCTCACCAACACCTACTGGTCAGTCCTGTTGCCCCAGATCATCAGCCCCTATGGCATTTACCTGGCCCGCATTTACGCTGCTGCGTCCGTTCCGGGTGACGTTATTGAGGCTGCCCGCACCGAGGGCGCCAAGGAGATGTACATTTTCAACCGCATCGCCGCTCCCATGATGCTGCCGGGCCTGGTGACCATCTTCCTCTTCCAGTTCGTGGCCATCTGGAATAACTTCATGCTCCCGTACATCATGCTCGGCGACGACCAGCTGTTCCCCATTACCGTGGGCCTCAACGGTCTGCTCAACCAGGGTGCCTCAGCACCGGCCCTCTACACATTGGTCCTCGCGGGCGCGCTGCTCTCCATCGTTCCGTTGGTCATCATGTTCCTCCTGCTGCAGCGCTATTGGCGGGTCGATCTGGCTGCCGGCGCCGTGAAGGCATAGTCCTAGGTAGGCTTTGGTCATGACTCAACCCACCCCCCGGCCAAGGCCCAAAATCGACGATGTTGCCGCGGAAGCCGGCGTATCGCGAGGTACGGTCTCGCGGGTTCTCAATGGGGGCCACTGGGTTAGCCCGTCCGCGCTGGCCGCTGTTAACGCGGCCATCAAGAAGACCGGCTATCGCGTCAACCCGCACGCAAGGAACCTGGCCACCAACCGGGCCAACTCTGTGGCGTTCCTGCTCACGGAGACGCAGGAAAGGTTGTTCGAGGACCCCAACTTTGCTGTCCTCATGCGCGGGGCAGCGGATGCCCTGGCCGTGCACGACATCCCATTGGTCTTGATCATGGCCGGGACCGATGATGAACAACGGCGTGCCACGGACTTCCTCACTGCGGGCCATGTTGACGGTGTCCTTCTTATCTCCTCCCATGGGAGTCGGAAGGGCATCATCGCGGACATTATTGCTGCGGGCGTCCCTGCCATTGCGTGTGGTGTCCCCCTGGGCTTCGAAAAGAAGATGGGCTACGTTGCGGCCGACGACTACGAGGGTGCGCGTGACGTTTTGCGGTACATGCGCGACGGCGGACGGCAGCGGATTGCCCACATCGCCGGCCCTGCGGACACCTCGGGCGGTACGCGCCGACTCGAAGCGTACCGGGACGATCAGGGCGCGGACATCGATGAGGAACTCATTGCCCACGGCGATTACAGCCGCGACAGCGGGGCCAAAGCAATGCGCGAACTCCTCAACCGAAGCAGGAACATCGACGCCGTTTTCGCCGCGAACGACCTCATGGCGCTCGGTGCCATGGACGTGTTGCGGGCGGCAGGCCTGACAACGCCAGGTGACGTCGCCGTCGTCGGCTTCGACGACATCAAGGTCTCCCAGGAGGCGACGCCGCCGCTCACCACGGTCCGGCAGCCGTTCGATCGAATCAGCGAGGAGATGGTACGCCTGCTTTTGGACGTCATCAGCGGCAAGCGCCCGGCGGCCGTCACCATCCCCACCGAGTTGGTCATCCGCGAATCGGCCTGACCGGCGCAGCGCGAGGGCACCAGCCCCAGCGCATAGGCTTGGATCATGCTGAACCTGGTCCTTGGACTTCTCTTTGCGGGGCTCTTCCTGGCCTCGTTCCAGTCCGACCGGCGTCGGCTCCGAAACGGTGTGTTCCTGCTGGTGGCGGCATGGTTCCTCCTGCAGGCCCTTCTGGAGTTCCTGGTAGACCTGAACCCGTGGTTCGAATGGTTGAACCTGGTGGTCTTGGTAGTCCCGGTAGTGAGCATTTTCGTGTTCGCCGGCTTCCTGATAGCCAACGGCATCACGATGGTCCGCAGGGAAGGCCCCGGCATCACCAGCTTCCTGCCGATCGTGGTGGGACTCGCAGTGTTCCTCGCCCCGGTAGTCGCCTTCCTTTTTGTGCTGAGCGGGCAGCCGGTGTTGGCCGGAATTGCTGCTCTGGCCTTCTTCCTCTGCTCGTACCTCGGCTGCGCCTTCGTGGTGTTCCTGGGATACGCGGTGGTGTATTCGCGGATGCGTTTCAGCCCGAACCCGGCGGCCGTCATCGTCCTCGGCTCCGGCCTGATCAACGGCAAGGTCCCGCCGTTGCTCGCCGCCCGCTTGAACAAGGCCCTGGAAATTTACGACGGCGACACCCCGGCCAAGCCTGTCCTGGTACCTTCCGGGGGCCAAGGCCCGGATGAACCCCGGCCGGAGTCCACAGCGATGAAGGAGTACCTGGTGGCCAAAGGCGCGGCTGCCACGGACGTGTTGGAGGAGAACCAGGCCACCACCACCCGCGAGAACCTTGTGTACTCGGTTGCCCTATTGGCAGATAGGGGCATTCAAGGGCCCTTGCTTGTGTGCACCAACAACTACCACGTACTGCGTGCAGCGCTCCTTTCCCGGCGCCAGAGGATCAACGCCGAGGTTGTGGGTGCTCCCACGGCCAGATACTTCGTGCCCAGTGCCTTCCTCCGGGAGTTCGTGGCCGTGATGAGGGACAACCGCCTAACCAACATCATTCTTTGCCTGCCGATGTTCGGGATTGCCCTGCTCATCACGGTCGCACTGATGAACTCTCCAGTGGTGTGACTCTTCCTAGGACTTGGGTAGCCCGGTGGTGAACGCGTGGCTCCAATCGGTGACGGAGCCAGCGGTGAAGACGTATCCCGGCTTGGGTTCCGCTGTGACGGTCACCGTGCCGGCAGGTTTCCTGTAGCTCCCGGCCGCGACTACCTTCCCGTCAACCAGGTACGACACACCCGCGACGGAGGGGATGGTGTAGCCATCCTGCCCATGGCCGGGTCGGTCGGTAAAGGTGACGGCCGCCGGCGTCGCCGTTTCGTAGCTCAGGCCGAAGCCCAGCGGCAACAGGACGCCGTCGCCGTCGGCTTCGGGAATGTTGACCGGCAGCTTGCCGCTCGGGTTGATGGCGCCCGAAATGGCGCGGACGGCGCCGTGGAAGTTAACCTCCTTGACCCCATAACTGTTGAGCACGGCGTCGGCACCGGGGAAGACACTGATGTCGTAGGGATTTCGCGTGGCCACAACGATGACCGGCGTCCCCGTGGCTGCGAGTTCCGCTACCATCTGTTGCTGCGCAGCGTTGCTGGTCGCGTTGTAAGAAGCGAAGACGACGGCGTCGACGTTGCCGGCGGCGGCTACGGCACGCGCGCGGTAGGCCGCGGACGGTGAGGCCCCATCCTCGTAGTCTTCCCTCACCGCAAATCCCTGGTCCTTAAGCATTGGACCGACGAGCTCCGGCCATGCTGAACCGGCTCCCACCATGAGGACCGAGCTGCCCGAAGCGAGTGGCAAAACCTGGCCTTCGTTGCGGAGCAGCGTGACGGCACGCTCGGAGATCAGCTTGGCCGTGGCCAGGTTCTCTGCGCTGCCCACGAGGGTGTCCACAGCGGCGGGATCGGCCA
The DNA here is from genome assembly GCF_059759005.1 of Paenarthrobacter sp. GQ52. NCBI lineage: Bacteria > Bacillati > Actinomycetota > Actinomycetes > Micrococcales > Micrococcaceae > Paenarthrobacter > Paenarthrobacter sp. GQ52. The sequence goes on along the minus strand of NZ_JCAXEJ010000006.1, from coordinate 84,859 downwards.
AGGGTTGCTCGAAGACCCCGCGCTTGACCTTCCATTCAAGGATCCTTCGGACTGACTCGTCCAGGCGGGCCTCGGTGATCTCGCCGGATCCGACGGCGGCGCGAACCCCAGCGAACGACGCATCCACATCGGGGGAGTTGAGGAGGATGTCAGAGCCGGCCTGGATTGCCTTCACTGCGATCTCTTCCTGAGGCCATTCGGCAGCCATTGCCGCCATATCCAGGGCATCCGTTGTCACCAAACCCTTGAAGCCCATTTCATCCCGAAGCAAGCCCGTGAGTACCTTGTGGGACAGGGTGCCGGGCATCTCCGGGTCAATTGCCTCCACAATGATGTGTGCCGTCATGACCATATCCACGCCGCCATCGATTGCGGCTTTGAATGGCTTCAGATGCTGGTTGAGGGTCTCGCGATCGTAGGTAACGGTGGGCAGGCCGTAGTGGGAATCCACTGAGGTGTCGCCGTGGCCGGGGAAGTGCTTGGCGGCCGCACCTACGTTGTGCGCCTGAATGCCCGCTATCTGGGCGACCCCGAGTGCACTGACCAGCGCAGGGTCCTCACCCATGGAACGGATGCCAATGACGGGGTTGTCCGGGTTGGAGTTGAGATCCAGGACCGGTGCGAAGTCTACGTTGATACCCATGGCACGCATTTCGGAGCCCAGGATTTCACCTTGCGCCTTGGCAAGATTCGCGTCAGCGGTGGCGCCGAGGGCCATATTGCCCGGGAGAACCGTGGCGGGTGGCCCGATGCGGGCAACCAAACCACCTTCCTGGTCGATGGTGACCGCCAGTGGGATGCCGTTTCCGTCCTCCCGCATTGCCGTTTGCTGCAGGCCGTTGGAGAGGCCGGCAACCTGCTGGGGGTTGGCGGTGTTTCCGGACCATGCGAAGTAGAGGACGCCTCCGAGGTTGTACTTTTCCACCACCTCCGCGGGTGTGTTGACGCCGTACCGCTCTTGATTTTTTGCTGCCATGGAGGTGTCGTCCGCTGATGATCCGTAGACGTGCGTCCAGGTCATCTGGCCGATCTTTTCGTCCAGCGTCATGCCGGCGATCATCGCCTCGATGTCAGGCGAGGCGGAGACCGTCGTCGTGTTTTCCGTGGTGGGTACGGCCGCAAGTGCAGTGCCCGTGCCAGCCAACACCCCTGCGCCCGTCATTAACAGCGCGGTGGCCGCCGCCGTCATGAGTGAAGTTCGTTGTCTTTGCATGTGAATCCCAATCCCATCGTCCTTGTTGCGGTTGAGGTTTGTGTGTCTGAAGGACTAGCGCTTGCCGTTGTAGAGGAGGTACTCGCGGGTGTCGCGCACGAATTGGTCCAGTTCGGACCGCCAGCTGTCCATGATCGTCTTGGCGCCAGCACCGGCGTCGAGCTGTTCAGCAAAGCGGGCCGAACCGCTGAGCAGGCCCATCCACCGTCCGCCGTCGCCGCGCCAACCGAAACCGGGATACAGGCGCTTGGCTTCGACCAGCATGTGGGTGCCCACTTCCAGGGCTTCAACGCGGGTGGCGTCGGTGATGTGAACTTGGACGCCACCACAAATGAGGCCCTGGTTCTTGGAAAGTGTCGGCTGGAAGTAGGCCTCGCGGAAGGTGACACCCGCAAGGCCCTTGCTGTTCAGGGCCTCCGCCCAGCGATAGTCCACGTAGGGTGCGCCGATGAGTTCGAACGGCCGGGTGGTTCCGCGCCCTTCTGACATGTTGGTGGCCTCGAACAAGGCCGTGCCGGGGTACAGGGTGGCGGTTTCGGGTGTTGGCATGTTGGGGCTCGGCAGGATCCACGCCGCCCGGTTGTCCGGTCCCGTCATGTCGCGACGCCATCCCTGGACCTCCACCACCTGAAGGTCCTGGATGGACTTGAGGCCGGCGGCCGGAAGGTGAACTGCGTTGAAGTATTTGGCGAGCTCGCCCACCGTCATGCCATGTTGGAGCGCAATGCCCAGTTGGCCGACGCCGGATTCGAACCCCTTCTGCAGGACCGGTCCGCGTGCCTGGCCGCCGATGGGGTTCGGGCGATCCAGGACAACAAATGTGGCACCGGTCCTGGATGCCGCCTGCATGGCTCCCCACATGGTCCAGATGTAGGTGTAGAAGCGTGCGCCGACATCCTGAATGTCGAAGCAGATGGTGTCCACCCCGGAGGCTTCGAAGAAGCCCACATAGTCGGCAACGGTGGCCCCGTAGGAGTCGTAGACCGTGATGCCGGTCCGCGGGTCCACGGATGTTCCTTCGCTGGCGCCATCCTGGGCGGTCCCCCTGAAGCCGTGCTCGGGTCCGAAGACCGCTCCGACCTCGACACCTTTGGCCGCCATGTCATCCACAATTGAGCGGAAGTTCGCCAGGACGCCGGTGGGGTTGGTAATAACTCCCACTTTGCGGCCGGCGAAGATGCTCCAGCCGTTGGCGGCGGCTACATCGGCGCCGCTGACTGGAGATGACGGCTTCCCCGGCCGGGTCTGGTTCGTGCTGGCGGTTGCGCTGGGGGCAAAGGGCGCGACGACGGCGGCAGCGGCCGCCAGCCCCGAAGCATGGAGCAGTTTTCTACGGTCGAGAGCCATGAAGAAGCCTTTCGAAGGAGAGCGAGGAGCATGACAAGTTTTGTGACTTTCCTTACGCCGACCGTATTCGCTTGCCGGTGGCGCGTCAATGACTTACCTTCGCGTCCATGCTTGTGTAACTTAATGACAAGACTCGGGTGGAACCCTGGATCCGGTTCGACCCTTCGGAAGGAAACCATGCTGGAAGCGTCGGTAAGCGCACAGTTGTCCCGCACTGTTTTGGTGCGGATTCGCTCTGTCCTGCCAGCGTTACGCCCATCGGAGCGTGCCGTGGCTGAGTTGGTCCTGTCAGACCCATCGCGGTCTGCCACCATGTCCATCGGCGATTTGGCTGAGGAGTGCGGAACGTCCACCACCTCGGTGGTCCGGTTCTACAAAAAGGTGGGCTACGGCGGCTACTCGGATCTCCGCCTGGATCTTGCGCGTGAAACTGCCCGTGAGAGTGTGGCCCATGGCGTTCCGGCCGAGGTCTACGAGGACATCAACACTGCCGACTCGCTGCAAGACATCGTCTCTAAAATCGCATTCAACGAAACCATGTCCATCGCCGATACTGCCCAGGTGCTGGATGTCGAACAGCTGGCTCGAGCCATTGACGTGGTGGCCAGCTCCCGGAAGATCGACATCTTCGGCGTGGGAGCGGGAGGTTTGGTGGGTCAGGACCTGCAGCAAAAGCTGCATAGGATAGGCCTGGTCTCCTTCGTCTGGCCAGAAGTGCATGCCGCCCTCACCTCAGCGGTACTGCTCGACGCAGAATGTGTCGCCGTTGCCATCTCGCACTCAGGCGCGACCGACGACACTGTCGATTACCTGAAAGCGGGCAAAGCGGCCGGAGCCGTCACCATCGCCATCACCAACCATGCAGACTCACCCCTTGGGCTGGCGGCGGACATTGTATTGACCACGGCAGCACGGGAGACCCCATTCCGCCCTGGGGCCATGGGTAGCCGGATAGCGCAGATGATGCTCGTTGACTGCCTGTTCGTGGGCGTCGCCCAGCAGTCATATGAGGCTTCCATTGATGCGCTGCGCAAAACGCATGCAGTTGTCCAAAGCCGGAAGTTGCGCCGGGGCAACTGACAAACGCAGCTGCCTGTCCGGGACAGCGTGAAACTACTGGACAGGTTCCGCCTGCTTGACCTCTCCTTTCACTTCACGTGGCTTCAGCATGGAGTCTGAATTGATCGCAAGCACCCCCGAAAGCAAGGCTGCCAGGAGGATGGAGCCAAAGGCCATGAATGACGAGACGCCCATAAGAAACGTGGCAACTGCAAGGCTGAGGGGACTGGATACAGTTTCAAGAAACTGGACTGCCGTCATGGTCTTGCCCAGGTCAGACGAGGGAATCTGTTGATGGATGAGGGATGTGCGTCCCACCGTCCATGCAATGCCGCCCGTACAGACGATGAAAAGGGCACTAGCCACGGCAATCCACGACGGGATGAAGAAGAGCAAGGCTCCTGCTGCCATAAGCCATGAGGAGCGTTGCATCAGTACGTTTGGGCGCCAATCGGAGAACAATCCTGACAGAATCGAACCGCAGAAGAGGCCCGCAGCGGCCGCTGCGCCCACGATTCCTACTTCCGTGGTGGAACCCTTGAGGCCAACGGAGGTCTGGAAGATCGCCAGAGTTGACAGTGGGGCTGACAGGAAGCCGACGAGGACAACTGTCCCGGCAAAACGCCACCAACCATGGATTTGGGTAAGTCTCCGGTACCCGGCAGACAGTTCCTTGTAGAAACCTGGCCGGTCCGGCAGGCTGCTGGGGCGCTCCGGCCACGGCAGGAAATTCATGATCAAGGCAATAACCGTAAACGACACTGCGTCAACGGCCAGCAACCACCACGGACCCCAGACGGCGCTCAAGGCTCCACCAATTGCCGGCCCCACGATGGAAGCTGAGGTCCACGCGGTGGAAACTGCTGCGTTGAATTTCGCAGTGCCGTCACCGTACATCTTCGGGATGGCCACGAAGGTGGCTGTCCGGGCGAACATGTCGAGGCTGCCGCGTAGGAAGGCGCCTAGTACGAGGACCCAAAAGGGAGTGTGCCAAGGGCCTATTAGCAGCGCCATTGCAGCAACAACCAGTGCTTGACCCCAATAGCCGATGTGGGTCATGGCGCGGGGGGACATCCGATCTGCGACTCCTCCGATGAGCACTCCGGGGAAAGCCTTCGGAAGTTGTGATGCCACGGCAACAATGGACATCTGGGCAAGGCTGCCGCTTGTCTGCAGAACTATGAGCGGCAGGGCGATGTTGTAGGCACCGCCACCCAACGAATTCACCCACATGCCCGTGAGGTGCAAACGTCGCTGCCATGGCTTTGCTAATGACACGTCATTTACCTCGGGATGATTGGAGAATGGTGACAAGGTCGGGCTGCTTTTCCACTGAAGTGAGAAGCCATTGCATTACGGGAGCCTGCCAAAAGCTGATATTCCACGTGCGGGCAATGACCATGTGAAAGATGGTGGTGCAGCAGGGAACTACAATCCGCCACTTGCCGGGAAGAATGAGCGCAAGGGGGAGTGCGACTAATTCAAGAAAGGGAATTGTGCGGGTCAGGGCACGAACCGGCACTCTGTATCGCTCTTGGGCAAACGGGTGAGTATCCGAGGCCAACAGGTGCGAGTGATAAATATGGTTGGCATCGCCGCGCCTGACCCAAGCGTCATAGCCGTGGAGGAGTTTGGACAAACCGGCCTGCGTGTAGGGCAGGTATAGCGCAACCCGTGAGACCGAAAGCGGCAGGTTCGGGGACTGGCCACTGCCCGGCTTGGACATCTGACTGATGACGAGTACCGCTTCAATGAATGTGTCATACGGCCAGCGGCCCGGTAGGGAGCGGGCATCCAAAGCCCGTGTTCCCAAAAACAATCCCAGCGCGGCCCGCCGAATCCAAGAAGAGGGCTTTGCCCCGGCGTCTCCACAAACCTCGCTGGCCGCCGCGGCGGCCATCAGCAGTCCGGCTGCCGTGCGTCGGCTCTTCCAGGCGATCCCGTCATCAGGCCTGCGATCGGCCGCTGACTCCTGTGCAGAAACTGCAGCTCGATAGTCCCGGGCTGTAGCCGGGCCGGGGCGGAGCGTCAGCGCCAGGGCGGCAACAGCCCACACTGCCGCATTGCGTACCCGACGGAGTTGGACTGGTTTACTGCGAAGTTGTCGGAACATAGCTGTACACAATTTCCTTTTCCTCAGGCATTCCCCGAACAGTAGTTGCCACCAGGATGTCCATCCTCAAGGGAGGGTCGGGCAGGTGAGCGGGGGCACGAACCTCGTCAAACGGTCGCCACGCGTTGCTGCGAAGCCTCCGGACGATTCTCCGGCAGAGGACGTTCTTCGGTTGCTCATCCTCACCCATGAAGATGCTGGCGAACACTGCTCCGGCCCGGAAGAACTGAGTTGGAAGGCAGTTCGCCGGGCCGCAGGCAACCGTTGTTCCATCATGCATGTGGAATTCAACTGCGAATCTTGAGACGCGGTCCCTGAACTTGGCATTGAACATATTGTTTGACGCGATGGGCCAGAAATTTCTGTTGGCCACCGTTGCGGCCATCGAGGCGACTACGTAGGCTCCCGTCAAAACAACTAGCACCGTGCCCTTTTTACGGTCAGGCGCACGCAGCACAGTGGCCATTCCTGGCGAAATCCTCGAACTCCGACGCCAACTCCAGGGAGTCAAACACCAATCGCCTGCCGTCAAGGTTGGTGGATCCGGTCAGCAGGTAGCGGAACACTTCCATGGCTGCAATGGATGCCACGATGGAGTTGAGGGGTCCAAAGCTTGGAGCCTGGTACGAGCTATTGAGGTTTGTGGTGGAGAGCGATGCCTTTGAGTTGGTCCTGCCGTCGTTATCTGTTGCTGCACATTGCAGGCAAGGGGTGACGCCTGGCCGTACTACCGGGCCTACCACTCCACGCGTGTCTTGATACCCGGCGCAAGTGAAAGGCGTGCCGGTGGCGATGGACGCTTGGTTAGACCACTCGAGCACTTCCTGGGGCGTGTCGGCGGAGACCACAACGAAGTCTGAGTCCTGAAAAACAGGCAGGAGATCTTCCACTCCGGAGATCATGGAGGCGACTTCCACCGTGTTGATGTCGGGGGCCCTGAGGTGAAGGTTCCGTGCAGCGGCTTGGATTTTGGGGGTACCAATATCTTGCGCCGTGAAGAGGTACTGCCGGGTCAGGTTGCTTTCTTCCACAGTGTCCCCGTCGACCAAGACAATGGAACCCACGCCGGCTGTTGCGAGCTGCATGGCTACGTTCGTCCCGATCCCGCCCACACCGATCAGCGTGACCTTTCGGCTGCGCAGCAGATCGCTGGCTCCGGGCCCGGTGCTGTGCGCAAGTTCAAAGTACAGGTCATGACGGCTGTACCGGCCGGAGAGGTCGAACCTGTACGGCACCAGAATCTCGGCGTCGATAAGTTCCTCGACGATCTCTCCGGAGCCTTCACCCAGCAGGAGTTCGGCCTTGCCTCCCAGATCGTCGAGTGTCCGTGGCTGTGAAGCGAAGCTGAGTAGTTCAGCCAGCCCGTCTGGAGCGTCCTCGATTTCGATTGCGTTGGGCGGTGCCAATCCGATCTGCACGGCCGTTTCCGTGGTGATGACCGGTAGCGACTGCTTGAGGGAGTAGGTTACGGCTGCCAATTCTTGCCTCCAATGATGAGTGGGGACCACGCGATGCGTGGCCCCCACTATTTATTCTTGGGTTAGTTGAACACGAAGTTCAGCTTGGAACGGCGCTTGGCCAGTCGCTTGAGCTTAAGCACTTGAATCACTCCTTTGTGTTTATAAACTTGTTGGACGGAATGAATCTACGACACATGTCATGGATATGACAAGTTTGTCGATAACTTTTCTGCGTGTCGCTTTGTCGGGTCCACGTCAAGGCGTGTGCGGTATAGAGTCGAGGGCATGTTTGAACTCGTACCGCCGAACGCCGCCTTCCACAGGTCCTTCCTCGAGTCCCACCGTGAGTGGGCCGGCGTCCATCAGGATGGCGCCGCCGTCTTCATGGCGGAAGACGTCACCAGCCCCGAGGGCTTCGCTGATTGGGTTGGCAAGTTGCTGGACGCTGAAAGCGCGACGGAGAAGGACGGCATTGTTCCGTGCACCTACCTCTGGATCACGGAAGGTCCACGCTACGTGGGGGCGATTGCGTTCCGGCACCATTTGACCCAGGCTCTCCTGAACTCGGGCGGGCACATTGGCTACGGGATTCGACCCTCGGATCGCAGGAGGGGGGCGGCAACCTGGGCGCTGAGGGAACTGCTGGCCCGTTTGGCTGCGCAGGAGTTGGGTGGGGTTCTGCCCGATCGCGTTCTGCTGACCTGTGACGACGACAATTCGGCGTCAATCAGGACTATCGAACGTTGCGATGGGTGGCTCGAAGATGTGCGCACGGGTGAAGGCGGGCGGCTTTTCCGCCGGTACTGGATTGACTTGGGAAAACCTGCCGCAGATTAGATTTGTCACCCGGGGGTTGACGCCGCAGCCATAGGCGGCGCACGATGGACGACATGAGCAGTCAACCCCGGGGTGACATCCCCGCGTCCAGCCCCTCGGATTCACGGTGGCAGCAGGTCCTTACTCACCGTCCCGTGGACGACGGAACCAGGGAAACCGCAGCCGCAAGGTTCGCTGAACGCGGCATCACCCCGGAACAGCTCAAGGCTGTCCTCGCCGATGGTGGGGATGCCCTTTATGCGGCTGCCGCCGGGGGCCAGCCAGGCTGGGCAGATCCATTCGGCGGCCCCCTCGCCGTTGCACTCCTCTCAGCCGAGGTGAGCATCTTTGCTGCGCATTTGAACTCGAGGGCGTCCGGAGTCAGGTCGGCAGCTGTTGCCGAACTGCTGGACGAATACAGCGCGGTAACCGTAGCTGCTGAGCTCGGTGTGGCGCGCCAGAAGGTATACGAAATCGCCAGAGCGGGCCTGCGCCCGCCCTACATCGAGCAGGTCCCTTGGAGGACGTCATGAATCCCATCGAAGAAAAGGTCCAACTACCGGACCCGGAAACCCAGTTCCTGGTCCATCCTGTTGACCTCCCCGGAGCCCGCAAGGAATTCCTGACAGGCTGGTGGTTGGGAATCATTGCCACCCCTCAGGTTTACACGGCGCTTTTGGCTTTCTTTTGGGCCGTCAGCAACAACTACGTGACGCCCGTGCTGGTCCCGCTGGCCCTGGTGCTTGTTGCCGGATGGATCAGCTCCAAGCTCACCCGAGGCGCATGGGACTACATTCCACGGAAGCGCCACGACAAGGAGCGGAGAATTCCGGTCTTGCTCATTGGTGGGGCGCTCATCAAGTCCTCGGCGCTCTTGGTGGGCTTGATTGTCTTCATGGTGTGGAGCACCAGCCAGGACTTCGTCCCCGGCTTCAGCGCCTACCCGCTGGGAATGGGAGCAGCCATCGTGGTGATCATGCTTGGGGAGTTGGTGGCTAAGCTGCTCCGACGCAGGACTTTGGACCTGGTTCCAGAGGCACTGAGCATCGTTGTGGTGGTCGCGGCTGTGTGGATGGGCTTTGCGCTTCTCCCCGCAGGACGCGAACTTGCTCCCGTTGACCTGCTTCCTGGTGTTGCGATCCTTGTGGGTGTCTGGTTGACCTGGCTGCTTTTCACGCAGATAGAGGCCCGCCGCAACCACGGCTGACCGCTGAATTGCCCGTTCACGTTCCCGTCACCAAGCACTGCTAGGCTGCCGCGCACTACCCGGCAGACCAGGAGGACCGTATGACGGAGGCAACTCCACCCACCGCGCACTACCCGGCAGACCAGGAGGACCGTATGACGGAGGCAACCCCACCCACCGCGCAAGCCACATCTTTGGACGATTGGTGGGTCAGGGACAACCTGCGTGAAACCATCGACCACCTGGTGGAGCTCGGCTACACCATCAGCGGAGGGCAGGGCGAAGACCCGGACCTCATCGATCCCGGTGGATCAGCGGTGGAAACGTGGAACGAGGATTATCCGTACGAACAGCGGATGACCCGCGACGAGTACGAGATCGAGAAGTACCGCCTGCAAATCGAGCTGTTGAAGTTCCAGTACTGGGGGCAGGACCTCGGACTGAAGCACGTCATTGTCTTCGAGGGACGCGACGCCGCCGGCAAGGGTGGCACCATCAAACGTTTTACCGAGCATCTGGATCCCCGCTCTGCCCGGACGGTAGCGCTCGCCAAGCCCTCTGACCGTGAGCAAGGCCAGTGGTATTTCCAGCGCTACATTCAGCACCTTCCCACTGCGGGTGAAATCGTCATGTTCGACCGCTCCTGGTACAACCGCGCCAATGTGGAACGCGTCATGGGGTTCTGCACGGACGACGAATACGACACCTTCATGGGTCAGGCGCCCGTTTTCGAGAAGATGCTGGTTGACGCCGGCATCCACGTCACCAAGTTCTGGTTCTCCGTGACCCGGCAGGAACAGCGCACCCGCTTCGCCATCCGCCAGATCGACCCCGTCCGCCGTTGGAAGCTCTCGCCCATGGACCTGGCGTCGCTGGATCGCTGGGACGAATACACGGACGCGAAAGAACGAACGTTCCTGCATACGGACTCCGACCACGCACCGTGGATCACCATCAAGTCCAACGACAAGAAGCGCGCCCGGATCAACGCCATGCGCTACTTCCTCAACCAGTTCGACTATGAGGACAAGGACACCTCAGTGGTTTACGACGCCGATCCGCTCATCCTCCGCCGCGGCCGCGACGCCGTCGGCGATTAACCCTCCGCGAGTTGGCACTTAGTGCCGATGTTTCCCAAAAACATCGGCACTAAGTGCCAACTCGCGGGAATGTTAGGGGTTATGGGGGTGCGGACGGAACAGGAGCCTCGACGTCGGCACCCACCGTAAGTGCCGACGTCGAACTCTCTATTCGGTAACGTCGTCCTCGATGACCGGGTCCTTCAGCAGAAGCGCCGTGCCTTGGAAGGCAGGCAGTTCGAGGAAGAAGCTGTGGAGGTCGTCTACCTGGCCGACGTCTTCGCCCGAGAACAAATCATGGACGGTGGAGCCCGGAACAAGGTGAGAGGACTGAATACTGCCGGCGATGTCCTGGTCCGAGAAGTTCAGGACCGTAACCTGCAGTGCTTCGTCGGCGAGCTGGTTGACCAGCACCAGCAGCCCTCGGTGGGAAACGTCGGGCACGTCCAGCAGCGTGCTGGTGGCGATCCCCGACTCCTCCCGCACAGTAAGGATCTGCTGCAGCCGCCGGGCGTAAGAGTTCGGATCCTTCAGCTGATCGGGCAGCGGACCGTAGAGGCTCCGGGCGCGGGGCATTCCGGCAAGGGAGGTTTTGGCGTCCGGGCTGGTGCCCATGAGATCGTGTGCGCCACGGTTGATCCAGCGGGTGTCACCCTGCGAGGTGAGCTCGCGGACCGTCTCGCGGTCAAGCGCTGTGATGCCCGTGAGGTCCCAACCGGAAAGCGCGAAAACCCCAGGCTGCAAAGCGTTGTACATGGACAGCAGCACGTGGGCATCCAGGACCTGCGCTTCCTGCTCCTCGGTGATGGCGTCCTGATCCTTGATGCCAAGGGCCGCCATGATGAAGCTGACCGTGGTGCAGGCGATGCCATTGGTGGTGAAGACTGCGTTGTACGGCCCGTTCTCCCCCGTAAGCCGTTCCCGCATGGTGTTCTGAACCTTCTCCGCCACCTCTGCGCCGGTGAGCTCCTCACCGGCAAGTTCGAAGACGTCATCCCTGTGCCCCGCGGCGAAGTGGAGCAACTCGTAGGTCAGTTCATCGTGGTTCTGGAGGGCATGTACCAGCGATGCCTGGTCCACGCCGATCTCCATGGAAAGCCGCAAGGTCAGGCGCAGGAACTCGGTATCCCCGATGACCAAGGCGTAGTGATAAGCGGGCCGGGTGATGAAGTCGTAGGAGAGATCCGGGCCGGACTCGGACTGCGTCTTGATGTCATCGATGGTGAGGTTGAGCTCCTGGAAGGAGAACCCGCCCACCTTGCGGATCATGGAACCAATCAGCTGGTTGGCGGCCTCGGACAGTGGGTGGCCCTCCGACCAGCCCGGTTCTTCTTCAGCACTCTTCTCGACGCCCAGGAACCCGTTGGCATCAAGCCGGAGGGCGCCGGTCCCCAAATCCAGCAATGAGTGCAGGGCGTCGCCAACCACCAGGCGCATCCCGGCGAACGTTGGGTCCAGCCAGTTGATGGAAGGCTGGCCGGACTTAAAGTAGTGGAGATAGACCCACCGTCGGGTTTTGCCGGTGGTGTCGATGATGGGCTTGGTGGCGCTCCAGTTGGTTTCCTTGACGCCGGGTTCGTAGAAAATCACCCGTTGGAGCCGACCAATAATGTAACCGGCCTGCTGCAGAGCTTCCTCGGCCGCCGGGCTGATGTTCACCGAGTCTTCGCCCTCGGGAACGTCCGGCAGCAGATGCCAGTCCTCTTCGGGGATGTCCACCATGTGATAGATGCCGGGGTAGTCCCGGAAGTTCATTTCGGCGAGTCGGAAGTCCGCCCCCTTGCCTGTGTGCCCGGGAACGATGTCGTCAATGACGGTGCCGCCATGGTCATTGGCCACCTCGCACATCTGACGGAACTCTTCTTCGGTGCCGAATGCGGGGTCGATCGCCATGCTGATCCGGTCAAAGTGGCCGTCCACGCTGGGTGTCTGGGACCAGCCGCGGATACCACCGGCCAGCTTGACCGGTCCAGTGTGCAGTCCCCGGATTCCGATCTCGCTGAACGCGTCCCAGAGTGCGGGATCGCCCAACGCGGAAAGGAAGGACTGCCCGTCTTTGGTGATGAAGGACAGGGGGTAGGCCGTGAACCAGACGGGTGAACGCTCAACGGCTGCGCGCGGATTCGGCCTGGCGTACGAGTTCTGCCACATGCTGGCCTGCCCGGACAATTGCCGGGCCATGGTGTTGGCGTCACCCAGCATGGACTGGTTCCTGAGCCAGTCCACGTAGGTGGAGTTCAGGCCGTCGAATTCCAAGGAGGGCCGGGCGGCGAAGAACTGCCGCCTCCGGGCGATCGGCCGCAACGCCTTGGGCCGAGCTGGATAAAACTGTTCGTCAAAGGTGATTTCCGCCGGTTCGCTTGCGGTTTCATCGGGCGTTTCCTGTGGCGTCTCCTCCGGATTTTCTTCCGGAGTTTCGCTGATTTCTGACACGCTCTCGTTGACTGCAGGCTCCCGCACAGTTTTCTCCTTTACGTGGTCGCCGCGTCAACGCCGACCGTCCGAGGGGGTCGTTCAAGAGGTCACGTACCCGGGCTTGCCCGGACTATTCATGCTAGTCCGGGGAGCCTGCCGTTTGTCTAACCCGGGAACAAGTAAGTCTCGTTATTATGTGGTGGGTTGACGTTGGCGGCACTGCGGTGGCCACGATAAAGCCCGACGTCGGCACTCAGGTGGGTGCCGACGTCGGGCTTGGAAATTTGCGGGCTGGGTGTGGGGCTGTCAGTACCGCCACACCACCGTGTAGGCGTAGCCGTTGCCGTTCCGGACACACCCCTCGACCAGGCGCACGTAGGAACCGAATCCGGGCCTGGCGGCATCCAGGTTCGACTCGCACGTCGCCTTCGTATGAAACCAATAGACGTAGGTGCTGGCCGCCTCGGCCGGGGCAGCCAGAGCAATTCCACCGCCAGCCAGGATAGAGGTTGCCGCGAATACGGACGCAATCTTCTTCTTCACGTTAGTCATTTCGATAGAGTAAGCATCTGGCCGAAGACAGTCAACGGTCCGCGAAAGCCCTATCCGGCCCTACGGGTGGGCCCCGAACAGTCATTACCGTGACTGGTGAAGATCGGAGGACACATGAAAATTGTTGTTATCGGCGGAAGCGGCCATATTGGCTCATTCCTGGTCCCCCGGCTCGTCCGGGGCGGACACGACGTCATCAATATCAGCCGCGGGACCAGCGCGGCATACGTTGATGCGCCCGAGTGGCAGCAGGTCCGGCAGGTCACCGCGGACCGCCACCTCGAAGATCGGGAGGGCACCTTCGGCGACCGGGTCGCCGGACTGGGAGCCGACGTCGTAATTGACCTGGTGTGCTTCACGCTCGACTCCGCCACGGCGCTGGTGAACCGTCTGCGCGGCGAGACGGGGCATCTGCTGCATTGCGGGTCGATCTGGCGTTATGGTGCCAGTCGGAAGTTGCCCATCTCAGAGGGGTCGGACTCCACCGCGGAGCCGCTGGATGAATACGGCATCCAGAAACGCGATATTGCCGGGATGCTGAAGGATGAGACGGCCTCCGGAGGGCTCATTACTACGTCACTGCACCCTGGACACATTGTCGGTCCGGGATGGCATCCCGTGGGTCCGCTCGGAAATTTCGATCCCTCCGTGTGGCAAAAGATCGCGGCCGGACAGCCACTTCAGATTCCGGGAGGTGGCACCGAACTGATGCACCACGTCCACGCGGACGACCTCGCGCAGGCCTTCGAGCAAGCAATGCAGAGCCGGGAATCGGCCGCCGGCGAGGACTTCAACATTGTTGCTCCGTCCGCCCTGACAGTTCGTGGCTACCTGGAGATCGCGGCATCGTGGTTCGGGCGGGAGCCACACTCGGAGATGGTCAGCTGGGAGGACTTTCGCGAAACCACCACGCCCGAACATGCCGACACGAGCTGGGCCCACCTCTCCCGCAACCACTGCCTCACCATCGAAAAAGCCAGGTCCCTCCTGGGCTACGCCCCCCGCTACGAGCCGGAACAGGCCGTTCGTGAGGCGCTGCAGTGGCTTATCGGTAACAACAAGCTTCAGGTTCAGAGCACTTGATACCACGGCCAAACGCTCGACGCCGGGACTCGCCTCAGTGCTGAAAGACACTGAACCTTGGCCTTCAGTGCCTCCATGCGTTCGGTGACGAAGCCGCTTGGGTTCCGGCGCTGTATGTATTGGTGTCTGTACAACAGCCGCCCCAACGCCGAAGCTTAAGGAGCGGAGGGGGAGCATCCATGTTCAAAGCGGCCAACAAAGGAGTGACAGACACCCGGCTCGACCACGGCTTCTTCGTCCTGGGCGGAGTCGCCGCAGTATGGCTTGCCTTCTTGTTGGTGGGCGAGAGCTTCCAGCTGGGGTGGGGGCAGGTGTGGTTCTACGTGGTGTTCTGGGCGTTCCTTGCCTATTTGCTGCTCCCGCGGCTCCACCGGATCCTGACCACCATCTATGTGCCGGGCTATTTCATTGGCCGGGCAAGGACCAGCGACGGGCTCTTGGGTGACCCGGTCAACGTTGCGTTGCTGGGCGCCGAGCCCCAGATCCACGCCATCATGGAATCTGCTGGATGGACCAAGGCCGACGACGTCACTTTCGACAGCAGCCGGCGCATCATCAGCTCAACTCTTTTCCGGCGTAGCTACTCCGAGGCGCCCGTCAGTCCGTTGTATCTCTTTGATCGACAGCAAGACTTCGCGTACCAGCAGGAAGTGGACAACAGCCCGGGCAAACGCCACCACGTCCGCTTCTGGCGTTGCCCCGAAGGCTGGCTCCTACCGGGTGGACACAAAGTGGATTGGCTTGCCGCCGGAACCTACGACCGCAGCGTTGGCTTCTCCCTGTTCACCCTGCAGATCACGCACAAGATTGAGCAGAACACGGACGTGGAGCGGGACCACATCGTTTCAACCGTTTCGGCTGCGGAACCAGCTGTCTCAGTCCAAGTCATCAAGGACTTCTCCACCGGGTACCACTCACGCAACGGCGGCGGGGATTCAATCTCTACTGACGGCGACTTGCCGATCGTCGACGCTGGCGGCGTCCTGGTTCCCTCAGATCAGCCGCCCAGCCGCACCGATAGCAGGGACAGGCGGCCCGCCCCCATCTTGATGGGGGCTGCTTTGGTGGTGGCCAGGGCGGTGGCGGCTTTGGTTCTGGCGATCACGTTATTCACCTCCGGCGGTGAAATTTCCGGGCTCACCTTCGACGACGATTCGTCAGACCCGCAAAGCACGACGGCGGCAATCGCCTTGATAGCAGCTGTGGTCCTGGTATTCGGGCTGGGTGAAGTTTTCCTTGCCTGGCGCATCTTCCTTGGCAGCAATGGCGCCCGCGTGATTGCCATGGGCTTGAGCTCCATCTCGATCCTGGTCCAGGCAATCGACTACTTCACGGGCAGCGCAAACATCACCCTCGAAGCTGGCCTCTCCGGTTTGGCCACTGACATTCTGGTGCTCCTGGCCCTGTCCAGCCAACGTGCCCGTGTGTACGCAAAGCGGCAGCGCGTTCCGGCGGTTCCGGCGTCGGTAGTTGGCCGGGGCGGGGTCAGCTCATAACGGAATCTCGCGGTACGGCCGTCAAATATGCCGCCCAAATTCGGGGGAGACGCAGCAACGGGCTGGCGACACCCGAATATGGGTGTCGCCAGCCCGTTGGAGTGGCGCTAACGCATCTGTGTGGCGGGGGGTTACGCAGTAACCGCCAGGGCATCGATCTCCACAAGCATGACCTCGTGCGGCAGATCAACGAACACGGTGGTGCGGCTCGGCAGCAAACCGCTGGGAACGTTCTCCCGGATGAACTCGCCGTAGACCTCATTCATGGCGGCGAAGTCGTCGCGGGTGGTGAGGTAGACGCGGAACATGAGGACGTCTTCAACGGAAGATCCGCCGGCTTCGAGGATGGCCTTGACGTTCTCCAGGGTGCGACGGGTCTGGACGCGGACGTCGCCCTCGCCGATGTACTGGTTGGTGGCGGGGTCCATCGGGCCTTGGCCGGAGACCTGGAACATGCCGCCCTTCTTGATGCCCTGCGAGAATACGTGCGCCGGGGCGGGGGCGTTTTCGGTCAGTACTACGGTTTTTTCACTCATGCTGAGTTCCTTTCGTGGCTGATCCAGCCGAGGTCGTTGGAGATGGCCTCGGTGCTGGCTTTGAGGTCGGGCAGCAGCTCAAGCAATCCTTCATAGCTGAGCATCACTACCGGTACCGAACAAGAGGCTGCGGCAACAACGGCGCCGCTGGCGTCGCGGATGGGGGCCGCGATGCAGTGCACGAACGCTTCGTGCTCAGCGTTGTCGTGGGCCCAGCCCTGTTCCTTGACCTGCTCGAGTTCGGCCAGCAAGGCCTCCGGCGAGGTCAGGGTGTTCTCGGTAACTTTCACGTAGTCCAACCCCGCGGCGATTTTTTCCTGCCGACTGCGCGGCATATCGGAGAGGAGGACTTTGGACACAGCGGCCGAGTGCAGCGATGCAGTCAGGCCGATGCGCGAGTACATGCGGACGGGATGGTGCGACTCGAACTTGTCGATGTACACCACCTCATTCCCTTCAAATGCGGCGAGGTGCACAGTGTGCCCGGTTCGGCCGTTGAGTTCGGCCAGGTGCGGATGCGCCACTTTGCGGATGTCCCGCTGTTCCAAAGCCAGCGATGACAGTTCAAAGAGCTTGGAGCCGAGCATAAACCGTTGGTCTTCGTCCCGCACCACGAAGCGCTTTTCTTCCATGGCGTGCAGGAGCCGCATCACGGTGGTCTTGTGCACGGCGGCCTTGGACGCGAGCTCGTCCAGGGTTGCTGGCTTTGCGGCGAGTTCGCCGAGCAGGTCTATGGCTCGCATGAGGCTCTGGCTCACGATGTCACGCTCCGGTTCTGGTGTTGAATTGTCCGTCTTCAACATGGATAGCAGCCCACGCGTCATCCGAAGAATCGAGAATGGCTGCGAGCTCGGCGGCGTCGGGCAGCGGACCGCGATCACCGTGGACAGTCAGGGTGCACGCTGCGGCTACATGTCCGCGCCGGAGGCTTTCCTTTTGGCCCAGACCGAACAGCATGCCGCTGAGGTAGCCGGCGGCGAACGAGTCGCCGGCGCCAACAGGTTCGACGACGGCGACGGACAGTGCGGGCACCTCTTCTCGGGTGCCGGTCTGGTCCAAGGAGATGGCGCTGATCGCCTCGTTCTTGATGACCAGCACCTTCGGATCCGGCATCATGCGGCGAAGTTCTGCTTCATCGGTGGTCCCGAAGGCGTGTTCGGCTTCGTCTTTCCCAACGAGTACGACGTCGGCCAGGTTCGCCAGCCGCTGCAGGACGGAGCGGTCCTGGCCTGCCCAGAGGGCTCCGCGCCAGTTGACGTCGAAGCTGATGATCCGGCCATTGCGAGGTGTGGTGAGGATTGCTTCCAACAGGGAAAGGCACTCGGGGGAGAGGGCTGCGGTGATTCCACTCAGGTGGATGAGTGCAGCGTTCTCAAGCAACGACGAAACGGCGGGATTGGAAAGTGTGTCCCGTCCCATGGCCGACGCCGCGGATCCTTGCCGGTAGTACAAAACCGAACTGCCGCCGTCGGGGTCCGTATCCTGCGCCGGGACCTTGACGTAAAGGCCCGTGGGCAAGGACTCGTCCACTTCCACGCCGGAGATTCCCACGCCGTGATCCTGGAGCTCGTGCAGGATTCGGGTGCCGAAGCCATCGTGGCCCACCCGACTGACCCAGTGCGCGTCCAGGCCCATGGCTGCCAAACCCATAGCGACGTTGGATTCCGCGCCGCCGATGCCGAAGTGGAGCTCCGTTGCCAGGTGCAGGGGGACGGCGTGGACAGGGGTAAGCATGGCCATGGTTTCGCCCACGCATACAGCTGAAAGCATCGTTCTCCCACTAGTTCGTGCGCTTCTCAGCGGCCTTGACTCTCGATCCACCACCATGTTAGACATATCACCAGCAGGTTTGCAACCAGCGTTGCAAAATACGCAACGCATCAAAATTGCCCAACGACCCCACAACGCAGCTTCAAGAACGCAGCATCGCGAAGGGAATGAAACGCGTGAACACCTCCGAAGCCATCTCGGCATCTGCCGTGTCAGGCCTGGCTGAACGCCGTCTCGACTGGCGCCACAAAGCTGTGCCCGCATCCGCGAACGGCACCACCCACGCGGGCTTCCTCGCCGCCAAACACACGCTCGCTGATCTCCAGACGCCGCTGCTCACCCTCGACGTCGGAGCGCTCCGCGCCAACGCCGACCGGCTGGCCGACTGGTGCAGAGACCACGGCGTCCTGCTCGCCCCGCACGGGAAGACCACCATGTCTCCCCAACTCTGGACCGAGCAGCTCAGCCGGGGTGCCTGGGGCATTACGCTGGCGAACTTCGCACAGCTCCGCGTGGCCCGCGAGTTCGGCGTGAGGAACCTGCAGCTCGCCAACAGCCTCACGGATCCGCACGCCATTCAGTGGGTTGCCCGCGTTGCCACGCCGGACGCGCCCATCCTTTCCTGGATCGACTCCCTGGGGACCGTGGAAGTCATCAATCGAACGCTCGCCGGCAGTGATGCTGTGCTGGACGTACTGGTGGAGCTGGGCGCGCATGGTGGCCGGACCGGCGCCCGCTCTGTGGAGGCTGCCATGGAGATTGCCCGCGCTATCTCCGAGTCACCCAACCTGCGCCTGGTGGGCGTCAGCGGCTATGAAGGCTCACTCGCGCACACAGCGGACGACGCCGGATTGGCTGCCGTTCGCGGCTACCTCGCCAAGATGCGGCTGCTTCACGAGGAACTGCTCGCCGCAGGGCTGTATGGGGCCAGCAAAGTGATCATCACTGCCGGGGGCAGCGCCTACTTCGACGACGTCGTCACGGTCCTCGCACCCACCATCAGCACCGGCGCCGAACTTGGCGGACCTGCCGTGGACCTCATGATCCGCAGCGGTGCATACATCATCCACGACGACGGTTTCTACCGCGCAATTTCGCCGTTTTCCCGCGAGGGCGACCAACCCTTCAAAGCCGGGATGTACGGCTGGGCACGGGTTGTGTCGCAGACTGAACCCGGCCTCGCCATCCTCGACGCCGGGAAACGCGACCTCCCGTTCGACGAAGGCCTGCCCGAACCGCAGTTCATTGGACCTGATCTGGGCGGGGCAATGGAGCCGCTACTTGGCGCCCGGATCACCTCGGTCAACGATCAACACAGCTTCATGACCTATGACGCCAACTCCACCACGGTCCGTCCCGGCGACGTCGTCCGGCTGGGCCTCTCCCACCCGTGCACCGCGTTCGACAAGTGGACCGTCATCCCGGTGCTCGCGGACAGCGGGTCCGTCGAAGGTCCAGGTAACCAGACCGTCGTCGACCTCATCCATACCTTCTTCTAGGACCATGCCATGAAGACCCTCATCAGCAATGCCACCTTGGTGGATGGAACGGGAACAGACCGGCGCCGTGCGCACGTCCTGCTGGACGGCGCGGTGATTGCCGCCGTCGTCGACGCCGGAACGCTCGACGCCGGTTCCCTCACCGAGAGCGGCGCGGACCGCGTCATCGATGCCACCGGCCTGGTCCTGAGTCCAGGCTTCATCGACATGCACGCACACTCGGACCTGCAGCTCCTGGTGAACAGGGACCACTACGCCAAGCTCAGCCAAGGTGTCACCACCGAACTGCTGGGCCAGGATGGCTTGTCCTACGCGCCCGTGGATGATGCCACCCTCGCAGGTGTCCGCGAGAAGATCGCCGGCTGGAACGACAATCCGGCCGACTTTGACTGGAATTGGCGGACCGTACGGGAGTACCTCGACCGGCTCGACGCGGAAGAAAACGGTGGCCGCATCGCCACCAACGCCGCATACCTCGTTCCCCAAGGAACCGTCCGGGCCATGGTGATGGGTTTCGCCGAAGGTGACCCCACGCCGGAGCAGCAGCGGCAGATGCAGGACATCATTCGCGCGGCGATGGAGGAAGGTGCGGTGGGAATGTCCTCGGGGCTGACCTACACGCCGGGCATGTATGCGCAGACCGAGGAACTGGCTGGACTCTGCCGGACCGTGGGCGAGCTCGGGGGTTTCTACGCGCCGCACCATCGCTCCTACGGCAAGGGTGCGCTGGGTGCCTACGCCGAGATGATCGGGCTGAGCCGCGACACGGGCTGCGCACTCCACCTCTCCCACGCCACCATGAACTTCGCGGAAAACAAGGGCCGTGCCGGGGAACTGCTGGACTTGATCGACGAAGCCCTGGACCACGGCGTTGACATCACCCTGGACACCTACCCATATCTCCCTGGTGCCACCACGTTGAGCGCGATCCTGCCGAGCTGGGCGTCATCGGGT
The DNA here is from genome assembly GCF_059759005.1 of Paenarthrobacter sp. GQ52. Classification (NCBI taxonomy): domain Bacteria; kingdom Bacillati; phylum Actinomycetota; class Actinomycetes; order Micrococcales; family Micrococcaceae; genus Paenarthrobacter; species Paenarthrobacter sp. GQ52. The sequence goes on along the minus strand of NZ_JCAXEJ010000006.1, from coordinate 64,281 downwards.
GGGACAGAGGCAACGCTGGCGCGGCTGGCCGACACGACAACCCGAGCACGCATCCGGGAAGCCGTGGAGATCTACGGCTCCGACGGCTGCCACGGCGTGGTGGCCGAGTGGGACACCTTGGAAATCAGCGGCGTGCAGAACCCGGCGCTCGCGGGCTACGTCGGCAGAACCATCAGGGACATCGCCTCAGGGAGCGGCCAGGAGCCGTTCGACGTGTTCGCGCAGATCCTCACAGAAGACCGTCTCGGCACAGGCATCCTCCAGCACGTGGGCCACGAGGAAAACGTCCAGGCCATCATGAAGCACCGAACCCACACCGGCGGCAGCGACGGACTCCTGGTCGGGGCCAAGCCACACCCGCGAGCCTGGGGCACGTTCCCGCGCTACCTTGGCCACTACTCACGGGACCTCGGACTCTTGAGCCTCGAGGAAATGGTCCATCACCTCACGGGCCGGCCCGCCGCACGACTCAAGCTCCACAACAGGGGACTCATCCGGGAAGGCTATGCGGCCGACGTCGTGCTTTTCGATCCGGAAACCGTCCGCGATGAAGCCACTTTTGAGAATCCACGCCAGGCCGCCAGCGGCATCCAGTACGTCTTCGTCAACGGCACGGCAGCGATCGACGGCGGCAAAGCCACCGGTGCCCGCGCCGGCCGGGCCCTCCGTCGCAGCAGCGACGGCCTCACCAGAGAAGGACAGCATGACTCCTGAACAATTCCTCCAGCAGCTCGAAGCCGACCGAACCCTGGCCGTGGTCCGCGCCCCGTCCATCACGGACGCCGCCGATCTTTGCCGTGCACTGTCCGGCGGCGGCATCCGCAGCGTCGAACTCACGTACACCACCCCGGATGTGCTCAAGCACGTCCAGCGTGCGGCGGAGACTGTGGCGGAGCATGGTGCCGCCGTCGGAATCGGCACTGTGATGACCGCCGACCAAGCGCGTGCAGCCATCGACGCCGGTGCGCAGTTCCTGGTGACGCCCGGCCTTCGCCCCGAGGTCGCCGCCGTCGCAGTCGCCGCCGGGATCCCGTTCAGCCTCGGCGCCATGACCCCCACGGAGGTGGCGCAGGCCCTGGACCTGGGCTCGGCCGCCGTCAAAATTTTCCCCGCCCGCCAGCTCGGCCCGGCGTATTTGAAGGATCTGCAAGGCCCGTACCCGGGCATCCGCTTGCTGCCTTCGGGGGGCATCGACGCCTCCAACGCCAAGAGCTACCTCGACGCCGGTGCTGCCGCAGTCTGCTGCGGCACCAGCGTAGTCCCGCCCGCAGCCGTTGCTGCAGGTGACTGGGCAGACATCGCGGCACGTGCCGCAGCCTTCACCGGCACCCTCAAGTAGGACTTACCCAGAAAGACTCGTCATGACTGAATTCCTTGAATGGCTGCGGCACGACACCGCCGGCCTGCTCCTCCTGGCAGGTGCCGGCATCGCCCTGCTGCTGTTCCTGATCATCAAGGTCAAGCTCGAACCGTTCATCGCCTTGGTGGGAACCGGTGTGATCGTGGCTCTGGTGGGCGGGATTTCCGTGGAGGCCCTCGTCGGTTCGGCCACCAAAAGCAGCGACGCCCTGATTGAAAAGGGTTTTGCCGGCATCCTTGGCCACATCACGGTAATCATCGGCCTCGGCACCGTCCTCGGTGCCATTCTTGAGCGGTCCGGCGGTGCTGAGGTGCTGCTCGGAAGGCTGGTGAAGATCTTCGGCGAAAAGGGCACTCCGTTGGCCATGGGTATCACCGGCTTCGTGCTGGGTATCCCCGTGTTCTTCGACATCGGCATCTTTGTCCTTGCTCCGCTTGTTTACGTCGCCGCAATCCGTGGCGGCAAATCGCTGGCCCTTTACGCACTGCCGTTGCTCGCAGGACTCTCCGTGACGCACGCCTTCCTTCCTCCGCACCCCGGCCCCGTTGCTGCAGCCGGACTGTTCGGCGTGGACCTCGGCTGGATCATCCTCATGGGCCTCATCTGCGGTATTCCTGCATGGTTCGCTTCGGGCATCCTGTGGGGTACCTGGATCGGCAAGCGCGTCATGGTTTCGGTCCCGGAGGATCGGATCGTCCCCGAGTCCGACGCCGCCAAGGGTCACGAACCGTCCATCGGGCTGGTCCTGCTGGCCATCGGCTTGCCCATGATCCTCATTCTCGGCGGTACGTTCGGCAACATCTTCGCTCCCGCAGGCACATTCCGCGATATCCTCCAGTTCTTCGGCAACCCTGCCATCGCGCTGACCGTCGCCGTGCTCCTGGCCATGTGGCTCCTGGGAATCCGCCGCGGCATGACCTCCTCCGAACTCAGCGAAATCACGGGTTCCTCGTTGCGTCCCGTGGGCATGATCCTGCTGGTTGTTGGCGCGGGTGCCTTCTTCGGTGCCGTCCTCTCCGCCACAGGTGTTGGCAAGGCTGTGGCGGATACGTTGTCCCAGGCCGGGCTTCCCATCATCCTGTCCGCGTTCGTGATCAGCGCCGGCATGCGCATCGCCCAGGGCTCGGCCACTGTTGCAATCGTGACCACCGGCGGCATCCTGGCTCCAAGCCTCGCTTCGGGGTACTCGCAGCCGCAGCTCGCGTTGATCGTGGTGGCCATCTCGTCGGGCTCCATCATCGCCAGCCACGTGAATGACGGCGGATTCTGGATCATCTCCAAGTACTTCAACATGTCAGTCAAGGACACCCTGAAGACGTGGACCGTGTTGGAGACGGTGCTCTCCATAGTGGGGTTCGGGATGGCGGCGCTGCTGTACACGTTCGTCAGGTGAGCTGGCGGCAGCCGGACTTCCGTCAGGTGAGCTGGCGGCACCCAAGCCAAGTGGCGGCGTCGTGCGCTTATCCCCGCGAGCTGTACCGTCACCACCCACTTTGAAATGACAACGGCCTCGACACGCCTAAGAAAGGGTGTGTCGGGGCCGTTTTTGCGTCAAAGAAGGTGGTGGCCGCACGCGGGGTAAACCGTCGCTTAAACAAAGAGCTCCGGAGTGCGTTATTGGGGGATACGCACTCCGGAGCGGTCTTTGAGCAGGGGCTCTCGCCGTCCTGCAGTAATTACTCTACGTGCCGTGCGACGCCTTCGCCACCACCTCGAATAAGTACTTTCGCTTTAGTTTTTATGGGCAGCTTCATGCCTCTTCTTTTGCGGCACAATCAGCACCGGCCGCCGTTGGTGATGACTCAGCCAGGCTGCCACCGAGCCGTTCAGGGCTTCGGAAATCCGGTGCCCCAATCCAGGTTCAGGGGTCCCTACGATGATCATCGACGCATCAATATCCGAGGCCAAGCGGCCCAGGGCACGGGCAGGATCCCCGGCGAGCAAGCGCAAAGTCCAATCCGCCGTGCCGCCGTCCATGGCCTCCGCGATGGCCTTTCCTAGATCACCACGGACGGCTTCGACGTCCTCGTCATCCTTTTCGGGATGCAGCGACATCCGGTGTGTCTCGCGCGAGGGGTCCCACTCCACCAGATAGCTGGCCTCATCCACATAGGCGCAAACCAGCGGCACCCCCATTTGCTCGGCGAGGGTCCTGGCAGTTTGGAGGACCTCCACATGCTGATCCGGCAGCACTCCGACCACCAAGGGGATCCGTCCGTTGAAACCTTCCGCAGCCATACCCTTATTGTTGCGCTGCGGCGCGTGCTTGAACAGCTACTTGGGCTCACACGCACCCTTGTAGACGTTCCTGACGGGGCCTACGGTTAATTCGGGTCCACGGCTCATCCGAAGGAAGGCGGTCCGCGATGGAAATCTACATGTGGTGGCTCGATCTGCACTTGGACAGCAAGGAATGGCTGCGCGAAAACCTGCGCGCCGAAGAACTGCCGCTGCAGGTGCTGCAGCACATTGCCGAGGCCGGCGGGCCTCATCCGGACAAGGTCAGTGGTGTGTTGACCGTTGCGGATTGGGACTTCATCGAGACCCAGTCGGAATTCGTGGACTGACGGAGTTCGTGGAGTTACGGGGCCTGTCCCCAGCGGGGCGGCAGTTCCCTGCGAACCCGCTAGGCGCAGCTGGCGGCTGGCCGAGCGGCCGTGACGATGACCTGGGCGGCAGTGTCCGGACCAAGCGAGGGGCTCTCTTGAGCTTGGGCCGCAGCCCGCGCAGGCCGCTCCTTGGCCCTCATGCGGAGAAGTGCCACCGCTGAAATCAAGAACCAAGCCACGTTGGTTACCACGGAGGGCCAGGCTCCGTGGAGCGTGCCATTGACGATAAAGGCGCACGAACCAAAGAGATTTACGGTCTGGAAGGTGCTGCCCGCCTGCAACCAGCCCATGGATACCGCCATGTAGCCGCCGAGCATCGCCACTGCGCCGGCCCAACCGGCAATTTCGAACAGCAGTTCCATGGGAGTCCTTTCAGGATTTGGGCATCCGAATGAAGCCGACGGGCGGCGTTCGATCCGGGGTGGGGCTTGATTCGGTAGTCGGTGTTGGGCGACTGAATCGTGCTTTTGAGTCAATATTGAGTGAGGAAGCCATTTAGTTCAATTGCAATATTCTGAAGCCGGTGTTTAGGAGTACTTAACATGGAGATGGATCCGCGCCGGTTGCTCGTGCTTCTTGCGGTCGCGCGCACTGGAGGCGTCCTTGCGGCAGCTGATGAATTGCGGATTACGGCGTCCGCAGTGTCGCAGCAGCTGAGCAAACTCGAGAACGAGGCAGGGCAGGCGCTACTCCTCCGCACCCCCAAAGGCTCAGTGCTTACACCTGCAGGTTTGGCCATGGCCGAGGCAGGGGAAGAGATAGAACGGGCACTCAACGTGGCCCGGGCCCGGATGCAAAGCGAAGTCAATATTGCGGGGGTGGTGCGGGTTGGCGGATTCACCAGCTTCATGCGCACCGTGGTGATCCCGCGACTTCCCGAATGGCGCAGCCAATACCCCCAGTTGCAGATTCAGATCGTTGAGGACGGCTTTCCGGCTCTGATGCGGCTGCTCCGGCAGCGACAGCTCGATGCTGTGGTGATCGAACAGGATTCGACGGCGGCAGAGCAGCGTCCGATGGCGGCCGGAATGGTCCAGGAACCCCTGCTTGACGAGCCGTGGAAGCTCGTGGTGCCCGCAGGAACCTTGCTGGGAACGGACAACATTGACCTGAGCCGGTTGCACTTGCCGTGGCTGGGAGTCGAGCCATCAGCGGCCAACACTGCAGTTCTTGGGCGCCTCCGTCACTCGACAGGTGCCCGGATTGAGACTGTTCATCAGTATCACGACACACTTACCGCGCTGGCACTCGTCGCTGCTGGTGAGGGGGTTGCGATTGTGCCCACCCTGGCGCTGACGGGAGTTGTCCATGACCAAGTGGACATCCTGGATGTTCCCGGCCTGGGGACCCGGCACATCGCCTTGCGGAGGTTCGACCGGAGAAAGGCCGCCAGCCTGCCCTTGGACACGGTGGCCCGCCTGCTTCGGGAATCGGCGGCCGCGTTCGACACCCGTTCAGGGTCCTGACCTGTCCCGCCACGAAAGGCGGGACAGGTCAGGACCGGTCAGGCAGACTGCACCCGGGCAGGCGTCAGTTAGTTCAGCGCAGGCGTGTCAGTAGGGACCACGCCCGAACCATAGAGGTCCGTGGCCAGGTCCCGAAGTGCCCGCAGAGCCACCCGCTGGGTAAAGGGCCCATAGGAAACACGGGCCACGCCAAGTTCCTGGAGCTCGGCTGCCGGAAGGGCTCCGGGTGCGCCAATCACGGAGAGCTTCCCGTGTCCCAGGCCTTCAACCAGAGGCTCGATGACCTCGCGGGTCATGGCGCCGGGCACGAAGACCAGCGAAGCACCGGCGTCGAGGAAGGCGCGGCCCCTGGCAATGGCGTCCTCGATGCTGTCGTTGATAGGACGATCCCCACCCCGGGCGATAGCGTCAGTGCGTGCGTTCAGCTGGAAGGCGACGCCTTCGTCCGCGGCGGCCGAAATGATGGCCTGCACACGGGCAACGGCTTCGTCGAAGGGCCGCAAGCGGTCCTCAACATTCGCCCCAACGACGCCGATCCCAATCGCCCGGCGGATGGTCTCGGCAGGGTTCTCGTACCCGTCGTCCAAGTCGGCAGTGACCGGGAGGTCCACGGCGTCGACAATTCGCTTGACCCCATCCAGCGCGACGTCCAACGGCATGGTTCCGTCGGCATAGCCGAAGGCTGCAGCAATGGAATGCCCTGCAGTGGCGATGGCCTTGGTTTCAGGGAGTTCTGCAACAGTGCGGGCACTGACGGCGTCCCACACATTAACCACGCTCAGGATTTCCGGTGCCTCGTGCAGGGCTTTCAGCTGTTGTGCACGTGCGTTGGTGTTTGCTTCAGTCATCGTTGATCTCCATCATCGTTGTTTTCAGTCATCCACGGGTGGGAACTCTCGCTTGCCACCCACAGCCTAGGCATAACGTCGCACAACGCGATACCAAGCGCTTGCACTACGGCCCTTGGTGAAACTCGGGCAGTGAAATTTCCGCGGGGTCTGCGCCCACGACTCTGTTACGTCCCTGGGCCTTGGCGCTATATAGCGCGGCGTCTGCCACGTTGATCATGAAATCCAGGTCTGGAGCTTCAGTACCAGTGGACGTGACGCCATAGCTGACGGTGGGAAAAGGCAAACCATCCGGATCTTCCATTGCGGATAGGCGATGGCTGATCTCTGAGGCGATGGCTTCGGCCCGCTGTTGCGTCGCTCCCGGCAGGAACAGGATGAATTCTTCTCCGCCGTACCGTCCAACAAGGTCGGTTGACCGAACCGAAGCGGTGCAGGCCTCGGCGAAGGCACACAAGGCGGCGTCCCCCGCCGCATGTCCGTGTTCATCGTTGACGGCTTTGAAGTAGTCGAGGTCCGCCAGGATCAAGGCCCCTCCTCGTTGGCCTGCCAGCTCATTGGCAGCCAGGCCAAGGAAGGCGCCCCTGTTCAGCAGGCCGGTGAGATGGTCCCGTTCGGCGCGTTCCCTGAGTTTTCTGATCAGGTGGTTATTGCTGAGCGCGTTCATGGTGAATGACAGCGACACCAGGAAAATTAGGTGTACCAGGGCCGCCGGCGCATAGCCGAAGACGGTTTGGAACAAGTTCCCATCATGCCCTTCCAGCACAAACGTGATTGCCCGGCCCAGGTAGTACAGGGAGGTAAGTGCGGCGGTGAGGGCCAGGAACTTGGTCGCCCGGGTATGGGTTGATTTCGCGAACCACATTTCTGCCGCGGACATACCAAGGCCTGCCGCTGTCAGGCCCAGATAGACCAAACCACCGGACCAGAGACTGGATTCCGCTGTGTCCAGCACCGACGCAACGTAGGTGATCAGGGGTGCCGGTGCCAGCTGCCAAGCGCTGATTTTACGGTCCCGAAGTTTTCGTGCTCCTGCCCAGACGCTGAATGCTCCGGCGACCACTAGCGCTTTGCCGGGCGGATTGGCCCACGCCAGTAAGGAAGTTCCGTTGAGCAGGAAGGCGCAATTTCCGGCAAAGAAAAGGCACAGGGACGCCCGCCACCAATCGGTGAACGGTGACCGGAGGCGCCGGGAGGAGACACAGGAGAGAACTATCAGGGTTAGGATGACGGCCGCGAGGACCATTCTTACGGAGAACGGGTCCAGGACTATCGTTCCCTCTTGCATGGAGGCTGCAATCATGGCGTGGTCCTGCTACCGGCCGACCACCGCGGAATTCCCTTTTGTTGGTCTCATGGCTCTTTGACCTCGCAAAACATGTATTCCCCCAGTAAGTTGCTGCGGCCTTTTGACCGCGAACCACAGTCAAGCACGTTTCTTCCAATCAGTGGACAACGGCCGCCACATCACGGGAAAAAGTTTTTCTCGATTTTCGCGTCACGATTCTGAGGTTGGCCACACTGTAACCGTAAGGAGGGTTTTGCCCGGAAATCGGACTATCCACATAAGAGCAAAAAACCGTTGCCACCCATACGCCCTGATGGTTCGATGGGGATCATGGCTACTGCAGAGAGTTACGTCATCGCGATCGGGACCAAGAAAGGCCTGTGGCTGGCAACCAGCCCGGACCGCAAAGAATGGTCCCTCTCCGGCCCGCACTTCCTGATGAGTGAGATACCCAGCATCGGGATAGACACGCGGAACGGCACTACACGAATTATGGTTGGCGTACGATCCGAGCACTGGGGTCCCACAGTGGCCCACTCCGACGACCTTGGCGCCACATGGACCGAGCCCGAGCAGGGCGCCATTAGATTTCCGGACGGCACAGACGCCGCGCTGGAACGCATCTGGCAGATATACCCCGACGCCGACTCCCGACCAGGCGTGGTCTGGGCCGGTTGTGAGCCCATATCGGTGTGGAAATCAACCGACGGCGGCGAACACTTTGAGCTGAACCGCGGACTCTGGGACCACCCCCACCGCAGCGAGTGGGGCGCCGGTTACGGAGGAGCGGCCGCGCACTCCATTGTGGTTGATCCGTCAGGCGAGAAGGTCCACATCGCCATGAGCACGGGCGGCGTTTACAGATCGCTCGACGGCGGCGCCTCCTGGGAGCCCCGCAACAAGGGAATTTCGGCCTACTTCATGCCTGATCCCAACCCCGAGTTCGGCCAGTGCGTTCACAAGATCGCGGCGGATGCCGCCGTCGAGAATCGTTTGTACGCGCAGAACCACCACGGGGTGTACCGCACGGACGACGGCGGCGAGAACTGGGACTCAATCGCGGACGGGCTGCCGGCGGATTTTGGGTTCGTCATGCTGACCCATCCGCGCCGCGAGGGCACGGCGTGGGTGATCCCTTTGAAAGCGGACGGCGAACGCATCCCGCCGGACAGTAAGCTCAGCGTCCACCGCACAGACGATGCCGGCGGAACGTGGAAAGAACTGCACACAGGCCTCCCGGACCACGAATACAACGCCGTGCTCAGGGACGCCGCTTTCGTGGACACCGCTGAACCTACCGGCGTGTACTTTGGAACCCGCGGGGGCGCTGTGTATGCCAGTGCTGACGAAGGCGAAACATTTACTGAAGTGGCGTCGCACTTGCCGGACGTGCTCTGCGTGCGTGCCGCCGTCGTAGTGGGCGCATCTGCCGAACCCGAAACAAAAGCCAACGCATCGGTGTCTGGGTAGGCCGGTCGTGGCTGACTTTACGGTCCTGCTGCCTGGCGTCCTGCAGCCCCTCGTAGGCGGACAGTCCTATCTGACTGCGTCCGCCGACGGGGCTGTGACCGTTGGACAGTTGCTGGACTCGGTAACCGGAGATTATCCAGTACTGGCCAGGCGTTTGCGTGATGAAACCGGGGCGCTGCGCCGCTACGTGAATATTTACGTGAACGGTGATGAGATCCGGCGTGTGAAAGGTCTTGATACGGAGGTTGCGGCTGGCCAGGAGGTTTTGATCATCCAATCCGTGGCCGGCGGCTGAGCGGGGTTTGGGGTCAAGCCGGATCAGGCGACGCGCCAAACGCTGCATTCGTCAGTATTGATGGCTTTCCGCATCCCGGAGGCGTGGTCCATGATCCACACAACGCCGATTCCCGGCGCCGTTTCCTGGACGCGTCCGCGGCGGATCACTACGTCGTCGTAAGCGGGCCCTACGGACAGGCGGGCTTCGATCTCGTCTCCGCGGTGGAGCTGGCTGATAGCACGTATGCGTGTTGTGTGAGTGGTGGCTTCCTTCAGCATGGTTTCCTCCTGGCTGGAGCTGGTGCCTGCACTTGCCGGCTATTCCAGTGTGGCGCGGCAATGTTGCCACGGTATTTCGGCTTGGTTAGGGTCCCGTTAGCATTCCGGGATGGTTGGGTTTCCACTTGGCCAGCCCCGCCTGCCGGGATCGCCGCCTACCCGGTTGTAGCCTGATCTCGGTTGTTGAGTCTCACAGCAACCACTGGCTCCGTCCCCGGGGAGATCGAATGGGTGCGCTACGGCGAACAATCGCGTTGTCTACAGGCTTGGTGGTGTTTGCTACCGGCCTGTTTTTTGTACAAACCCCCGCGACTGCGGTGCCGTTGCCTGGGCCTGACAACCCAAATGTCCAGTTCGTGGAGGGAACCCCGCACTCGGAGCATACGTTCGAGGTTCCCCCCGAGCTCGCCACGCCGTTCAACACGTCGCCCGACGCCGGTCCGGCAGCGGCGGGACCCAGCGGCGACATCCGGGTTCGGCTGGTCACTGCGAAGCTGGCGGACAACACCAATACGGTGTCCATGGCGGGCGCTGAACAGGCTGTTGCCGCGTCCAGCAACTACTGGAAAGCGATGACAGCCAACAAGCTGTCCCTGACGGTGAACACCAAGGTTGCCGGCCACCAATCCAAGGCGAAGTCCACGGATAGCTACAGCACCATCATTTCCATCATCACCAGCGAACTGAATTGGTCGGCCAGTCCGTATACAGCGCTGGTAATTTTCATTCCTACCTCCACTCTGTCCGGAAACGCCCTCGGAGCCGGATACAGCAGTGGAAGCTACAGTGGCCGCGTCCTCCTGCCGCAGATCAGCGGGTTCACGAACAACGTGATGAGCCACGAGTTCGGGCACGTCATCGGCCTCATGCATGCGGACGCGTTGCAGTGCGGCAGTGGCGCGTCCGACGTCGGAGTTGACGGTAGCGGACGGTTCACGGATCCTTCCTGCTATATCCGGGAGTACGGCGACACCACGGACATCATGGGCGCAGCCCAATTTGAATCACCCGTGGTCAGCAGCTCGCTGTGGGACTACGCAGGATTTGGCCGTGGTGATGAAATCCGTGATGTTGGCGTGGCAACGGGAGCCAAGACCTACACGCTCAAACCGTGGGGCGGGACCGAAGCACAGCGTGCCATCAAGTTCACCGATCCCATCAGCAAAGAGGTCTATTACCTGGAGTTGCGGCAGGCCGCAGGCTATGACAGTTACCTTGACGACTCGGGAAGGCCGGCCGGAAACAGGGGCGTTAAGATCGTCCAGCGCGGCGGAGCCACCATCGCTTCGTCCCTGATCCTCATGCCGTCCACCAAGCCGTTTCCGGAACCCTGGTACGCCAGCAACCACGCATGGCAGGCCGGCAGCACTTTCACCACCTATACCGGCACTCAGGTGACCATCAATTCGGTGTCCACCACGTCGGCGTCGGTCACTATCTTTGCCGATCCCAAGCTCACGGCGAAGATCCGCTTCTCGGCCGGAGACTTCGACGGCGACAGGCTCGCCGATGTCCTCTCCCGCGAGGCTGACGGCTCCCTGATGCTCTACGCCGGACTGCCCGGCAATAGGCTTGATAATCCCCGGAAGATCGGCTCGGGGTGGAACATCTTTGACGCCATCACCGGCATCGCGGACTTCAACGGCGATCGTCGGGGCGACATCCTGGCGCGAACCAGCGACGGTGTCCTCTGGCTGTATCCGGGTGACGGAAATGGCGGTTTCCTGGCGAAACGGCAGGTCGGATCCGGTTGGCAGGGCTTCTCGAACCTCATTGGTATGGGGGATTTCGACGGCGACGCCCGGCCCGATGTCATGGCGACCAAGCCGGACGGCACGCTCTGGCTCTACCCAAGCGACGGTCAGGGGGGTTTCCGTGCATGGTCGCAGGTCGGCTCGGGATGGAACGGCTTCACCAGCATCACTTCCGACGGTTCCTTCGGCGGTGCCGGAGCGGGACTGCTCGCACGGGCCAGCGACGGCACTCTCTACCTGTACCCCGGCAATGGTTGGGGTGGATTCGTGCCGCGCATCGCCGTCGGAAGTGGCTGGAATGCCGTGGGCGACATCGTGGGCGGGCAAGACTTCACGGGTGACACGCGCTCCGACGTCCTGACGGTGACATCGGCGGGAACCATGCGCCTCTACCCGGGCAGCGGCTCAGGTTTTGCCGAACGCCTGGCCATTGGGGCCGGATGGAACCAGTTCAGCCAGGTGTGGGAGGCGGGAGACTTCGATGGCGATGCTGTCGCCGACATTCTGGCGCGCGGCACCGATGGCATTCTGTGGCTTTACCCAGGCAATGGTTCCGGCGCTTTCCTGCCGCGGGTCCAGGTGGGGTCGGGCTGGGGTGCGTTTAATGCGGTCCTCACCGCAGGGGATTTCGACGGCGATGGCCACCCGGACCTTGTGGCGCGGACTTCCGACGGGGTGTTGTGGCTGTATCCGACGGATGGTCGCGGGCAGTTCCTGGCCCGAAAGCAGATCGGCACAGGGTGGCAGGGGTTTACAGAGATGCTCGCACCGGGTGATTTCTCCGGTGACGGCAAAGCGGACCTTGTGGCGCGGGCTGCCGATGGGAGCTTGTGGCTCTACCCAGGTAATGGCGTTGGAGGTTTCCAGCCGTGGCGGCAGATCGGCACCGGCTGGAACATCTTCAATTCCGTGATGCAGGGCGGTGACTTCAACGGTGACGGCTGGGAAGACATCATGGCCCGTGGAACCGATGGCTCGCTCTGGCTCTACCCGGGCAACGGCAACGGAGGCTTCCTGGCCCGGGTGGCCATGGGGGCTGGATGGAACATGTTTAGTTCCTTCGCAGCCTTGGGTAATGCCTTTACCGGGACGGGCAATCCTTCCGTGGTTGGCGTGGCCGGCAACGGCGCACTATTCCTCTACACAGGCACCGGCCGGGGGGCGTTCCAAACGGTGGTTATGGACCCTCGATAGGGTCTTTGCCGTAGGTGAGATCCGGATTCCATTTTTGTCGTGGCGAGGCGCTAGCATTGGCCCTATTCGTCGTGACTGCCACGGCAATCCACTCTTAATCTTGGGGGAATTCCGTGTCTTTTTTGAGGATCCGGCATTGGCGTGCGGCCGCTCTGGCGATGATCGCAACACTGACGGCATCACTGGTGTTGGGGATGGTTCCGGCGCAGGCCTGGGCTGTGGGCCGAGTAACGGTTCCAGCCGAGACCGCAACGGCCGGCGCATCGACGGGCGGTTCGATCAGCGGAACCGTTACTGTCCGTTCAAATGTGGACCTGGGGTCGGTCTCCGTCTTTGCAATTAATCTCTATAGTCCGTCTTCGAACGCTCCGTCAGGGACGGTGAACCCCGACGGTACCTATACGCTTCCCAGCCTGCCGGCCGCAGAATACAAGGTCTATTTCCATTCCAGCGACCCCGGGTGGACGAGCATGGAGGTCTATGGCGGCTCGGACCTGAGCACCTCCACTCCGGTGCTGGTCAACGAGGGACAGGACGTTACGGGAATCGACCAAAACATGGGCGGCGGCAGGATCCAAGGCAGGGTCCTGATGCCCTACTACGTGGACACGACCACCGTGGTCGTCGAGGCGTTGGACTCCTCCGGAACCGTTGTCGCTTCAGAGTTTCCAAGCAGCGGTGGCCACTATGATCTCCGCGGAATCCCTGATGGCCTCTATCGGATCCGGGCCAGCGGTGGCGTCATTACTTCCTGGCATGGAGGAGGAGCTTCGTTCGCTGAGGCCTCCACTATCTCCATCGCGGGCGAGCAGGATGTCTACAACGCAGATCTGGCCGGCGATCCGGGCTCCAGCATCAGTGGTTGGGTGTCCAGTGCTTGACCGGCAACGGGCGCAGGCGCGCACAGGGTCTCCGTCCATGACCTCACCGGCAAAGTAGTGAAGGACGTCCCGGTTAATAGCAGTTTTTACACTGTCAGCGGGCTTCAGCCCGGCCAATACAAGCTTGCGTTGGATATGGTGACCGTCAACAGTGCGCACCAAGCGAAGAGCTCTATGAGGGGCAGTACTACAGCGGTGTGAGTGAGGACAAGGGTCCCGGTCCTGCGCAGACCATCACACTCACGGCGAATGAGCAGAAAACCCGTTTCGATTTCTCGGGCACGGATGGCGGGAGCATGAAGGGATACCTCCGCGATGCCAGCGGCCATCCTTTGCCGTTCGCGGTAGTCGAGGCCTACACCCGAGACGATGCGCTCGTGACGAGGAAAGCCGTCACGGATGCCCAAGGCAGGTTCGAAATCACTGGCCTGACCACCGGGTCCTATCGCCTCCGCGCCAACACGACGAATGTGCGCTTCGCAGGTCTCACCTATTCAGGAAGCGTCGCGGAGCAATCCGAGGCCAAAGAAATCGCGGTCAGCAGCGGCACCAAGACCGACGTCGGGACGGTGGGCTATTGGTCCCGCTCCGACTTCACCGACGTCTTCGAAGGCCAACAGTTCGACCACCAGATCAGTTGGATGAAGTCCACCGGCATCTCCACGGGCTGGCCTGACGCCACGTTCCGTCCCTTGCTGTCCGTGAACCGTGACGCCATGGCTGCGTTCCTGTACCGGTTGGCAGGGCAACCCGCGTTCACGCCGCCAGCTACGTCGCCGTTCGTGGACGTCCCCACGACCAACCAGTTCTACAAGGAAATCGCGTGGCTCGCGTCCACCAAGATTTCGGGTGGATGGCCGGACAAAACCTTCCGACCCGTGGAGCCAGTGAACCGCGACGCGATGGCTGCGTTCTTGTACCGCTTCTCCAAGGTCACAGACTTTGAGCCGCCGGCCACCTCGCCGTATACCGACGTTCCGGCCAATGGCCAGTTCTACAAGGAAATTGCTTGGTTGGCTTCCGCAGAAATCAGCACTGGCTGGGATGACCACACTTTCCGGCCCGTCACACCCGTCAAGCGGGATGCCATGGCTGCTTTCATGTACAGGTTCAACGTATTGGATAAGTAGGGACAACGAAATGCCCGGCATGTCAGGATGACGTGCCGGGCATTTCCACGCTCCAGGACAGGTAACCCGGAAGGAGCGCTGGGCTTGCTTAGTGCTGGGCTTGCTTGTGCAGGCCGAGTTCCGTGGTGGGAGTTTTGGCTGATTCACGGGCTGTCATGGCCGAGACAGCTGCGATCACACAGATCACCGCGGTGAAGATGGAGATCTGGACCCATCCTCCTGGCTTGGTGCCACCCAAAGCCGTGACGATGGCCGGTGCGAAGCCTGCCATGAGGAATCCGAGCTGGGTGCCAATAGCCAAGCCGGAGAAACGGACCTTGGTGCTGAACATTTCGCCGTAGAAGGACGGCCATACGGCGTTGGCGGCGGCGTATCCGAAGGAGAAGAACACCACGGAGACCAGGAACATCAGCGGCACGTTGCCGCCTTCGAGGGTCAGCAGGAACACCGGCGTCATGATCGCGCTGGAAAGGGCTCCGTAGATAAACACGGGCTTGCGGCCGATCTTGTCCGAGAGCATGCCGAACAGCGGCTGCGTTCCCAAAGCAACAACGTTGGCCGCAACCACCAGCCAGAGCGTGATGGTGCTGTTGACGCCTGCAACATCCTGGGCGTATTTGATGGCCAGTGTTCCAAAGACCGTACTCACTGCGGCGATGAAGGCGCAGCAGACAACGCGGAGAACGTCGCGCCAGTGCAGCCTCAGGAGATCGGCAACGGGGAGTTTGGAGATCTCATTGTTCTTCTTGGCTTCCGCGAAGGCCGGCGGCTCGTGGAGAGTGCGGCGGATAAAGAAGGCCACCAGAACAACCACGGCGCTCAGCCAGAACGGAATGCGCCAACCGATGCCGTATTTGATGTCGTCGGGCAGTGCCACCACCGGGATGAAGACCAACGCAGCGAGGATCTGGCCGCCCTGGGTGCCGGTGAGGGTCCAAGAGGTGAAGAAGGAGCGGCGGTTGTCCGGGGCGTGCTCCAAAGTCATGGAGGAAGCACCGGCCTGCTCACCAGCGGCAGAAAGTCCCTGGCATAGGCGGGCAACTACCAGCAGGATGGGAGCCCACCAGCCAATGGTCTTGAAGTCCGGGAGGCAACCAATCACGAAAGTGGCGGCACCCATGAGGACCAGCGTGAACATGAGGACCTTTTGCCGGCCAATCCGATCACCGAAGTGACCCAGGATCACGGCACCCACGGGACGGGCGATGTAGGCGAAACCGAAGGTCGCGAAGGACATGATGGCCGCGTTGGCATCGGCGGAGGGGAAGAAGACGTGGGGGAAGATCAGCGCCGCGGCAGAGCCGAAGATGAAGAAGTCGTAGTACTCGACGGCGCTGCCCAGGAAGCTGGCAAGCGCAGCTTTCTTTGGCGTTCCGGCGGTGGTTTCAGTGCCTGGCGTCGCTGACGGCATTGTTTGGCTCATGGGTGTTCCTTCTGTGACGACGATGTCGCGGATCTGGCTTCTTTGGGGAGACCCAAGCGAGGTGCGGCCGGTCGATCCCTGCACGAGTAACCGCATGGTGAGAGCTACTTGTGCAATACAGCAATACTGACTGTGAGTGGGGTCACTTGTCAAGAGAAGTAGCCACCATCTAGAAATAGCTCTCACTATATGAGAGCATCGAGCTATGAGTGTGAAAGAGGACACAAAGACCGACATGGTCGGTAAGGCCTTGAGCCTGTTGGTTTTACTGGGCAATGAACCCCGTGGGGCGAGTGCGGCGGATCTGGCGAGGAGTGCGAACCTCCCCTTCAGCACCACCTACAGGCTGTTGGGCTCGCTGACGCGCGATGGGTTTGTGGACTACGAGCCGGATGGCCGTCGCTACCACCTGGGACTGCGCGTCTTCCAGTTGGGTCAGCGCGTCTCGAATCATCATGGCTTTGCGGCTACTGCGCTGCCGGTCCTCCAGCGAGTAACCGAGAGCACGCATGAGGCCACGATCCTGTCCGTTCGTGATGGCAACCATCACCTCACCGTGAACAAGGTGGATGGACCCAAGACCTTTCGCGTCACCAGTGACCCCGGCCATCTTGGCGCACTCCACACCACCTCCGTAGGCAAGGCGATCGTCGCGTTCGAGGACGAGATTGAGCGGAAGCGCCTCCTTGAGGAGCTGCCCCTGGATCCATTGACTGAGCGCTCGATCACCGACAGGGACAAGTTCCGGGAGGAAATCGAGCAGGTTCGCCGCCAGGGGTACGCGGTGATGGACGAGGAAAACGAGATCGGCATGCGCGCAGTTGCGGTGCCGGTCCTCAATTCCCAAGGGCACGCATTCGCATCGCTGGCCACCGCCGTGCCGGTGTTCCGCATGTCCATGGAAGAACTTATAGCGCACGTACCCACCCTCCAGGAGGCCGCGGCTGAACTCGCGGCCCGCCTACCCCAGCGCTGACCCACTCGTTGCGAGGCCCGCTCTGCGCGCCAAATGGGCGACGAAGGGTGTAAAGCAGGCCTCGCAACGCACCGCCTGGCATGAATGTTCGCGATAAGAACAAGCGTGCGGATCATGAACACTTGTAGTAATCTAAAAAACACCCGGTCAGGCAGCGCCCTCAGAAAGCGCTTAAAGTCCGAGGTGCTGAAGTCAAAGGAGCTTTAGGATGAGCAACCGAGCCGAGTCCGTTCTGGTGGGCCTCATAGGCGAAGGCGTCATGCCCTCGCTCACGCCGCCCATGCACGAACGCGAAGCCGATGTGCAGGGCCTTCGCTTGCTGTACCGCCCCATCGACCTGCTGGAACTCGCGTTGCCGGCCACCGCCGTCGGGGACCTCCTCACCGCAGCCCAGCGGATGGGCTTCAACGGACTGAACATCACGCACCCGTGCAAACAGCTGGTGCTTGAGCACCTGGATGAAATTTCCGACGACGCCCGCAGGCTGGGTGCCGTGAATACGGTCCTCATCCAGGACGGCCGGTTCATCGGCCACAACACAGACTTCTCCGGCTTCGGCGCGGCACTCACCTCTGGGCTGCCGAGCGCAAAGCTCGACCGCGTGGTCCAGCTTGGTGCCGGCGGTGCCGGTTCGGCCGTCGCGTATGCGCTCCTCAAAGCAGGGGTCGTCACGCTGGACCTCGTTGACATGGACCCATCCCGCGCGGCGGAACGCGCCGCGGAACTCGGCGGACTCTTCCCGGCGGCCACAGTCACGCCGCGCACTCCCGGGGAACTGCCCCAGATCATGCCCCTCGCCGACGGCCTGGTGCACTGCACACCGATCGGCATGGCCGAGCACCCGGGCCTGCCCCTCGACATCGATCTCCTGGAACCCCGGCACTGGGTCGCGGACATCGTGTACCGCCCGATCGAAACGCAACTGGTCCGCGAGGCACGTGGCAAGGGCTGCGATGTCCTCGACGGAGGCCGGATGGCAGTCGGCCAGGCGGCCGACGCCTTCCAACTCATCACCGGACGCGAAGCTGATCGTGAACGGATGCGGGCGCACTTCCTGGAGCTGATCGCAGTGGAAGACGCTGCGGCTGCTCTGACCCCCGAGCTGACGAAGGCGGGCAACTGATGCGCACCGGAATCGCTACGGTTTGCCTGTCCGGCACGTTGAAGGAGAAGATGCAGGCCTGCGCCATCGCGGGCTTCGACGGCATCGAAATCTTCGAGCAGGACCTCGTCACGTCCCCGCACAGTCCTGAAGACGTCCGGAAAATGGCCGCGGACCTCGGCCTGGGATTGGACCTCTACCAACCGTTCCGGGATTTCGACGGCGTCACTCCGGACCTGCTCAAAGCCAACCTTCGCCGGGCCGAGGCCAAGTTCAAGCTCATGTCCCGCTTGGGAATGGACACCATCCTGGTCTGCTCCAACGTGGCCACGGCCACCATTGATGACGACGAACTCCGCGCCGCGCAGTTGACCGAGCTCGCAGAATTGGCCGGGGACCACGGTGTCAAGGTTGCCTACGAGGCCCTCGCTTGGGGTAAGTACGTCAACGACTATGAGCACGCGTACCGTCTGGTTGAAATGGTTGACCACCCCAACCTCGGCACCTGCCTGGACTCGTTTCACATCCTTTCCCGCGACTGGGACACCGCGCCGATCGAGAACATCAACGCGGAGAAGATCTTCTTCGTCCAAGTCGCCGACGCCCCTAAACTGTCCATGGATGTGCTCTCCTGGAGCCGCCACTACCGTGTTTTCCCGGGTGAGGGCCAGTTTGAGCTAGCCAAGTTCATGGGCCATGTAGTCCGCGCAGGATACACAGGTCCGGTCTCCCTCGAAGTCTTCAACGACGTCTTCCGTCAGTCGGACACCGAGCGCACGGCCGTCGACGCCATGCGCTCCTTGATCTGGCTCGAGGAGCAGAGCGCCAAGTGGCTCGCGAGTAGCCCCACGGAAACTGAAACCGCGGCCGGCAACGGCAGTGCGTCCCGCCGTCGTTATCCCATGGAACTTGCCACGCTGCCCAAAGTGAACGAGCCCGCCGGCTTCAACTTCGCCGAGGTCAAGGCCGACGACACCGTGCAGCTCGAGAAGCTCCTGGGCCAGCTCGGCTTCGGATTCGAGGGCCGGCACCGCACCAAGGACGTCCAGCTCTGGACCATGGGCCAAGCCCGCGTGATCATCAACGAGCAAGCAGCTTCGCACTCGGAACCGGCTATCGCAGCATTGGGGTTCGACGTCGACTCTCCAGTGATTGCCTCCGCTCGCGCCCAGCAACTCAAGGCGCCGGTAGTGGCTCGCAAGGTCCAAGCCGACGAGGAAGTCTTCCAAGGCATCTCAGCTCCGGACTCCACCGAGATTTTCCTGTGCCAGGGCAGCCCCGATGGCACCGCTGCATGGACGCATGAATTCGGCGAAGGGCTGGAGCACTCCGCAGCGCAGCAGAATGCCGTCATTGACCACGTGAACCTCGCCCAGCCCTGGCAGCACTTTGACGAAGCTGTCCTCTTCTACACCAGCGCCCTTGCCCTTGAACCGCAGCCGTTCGCCGAGGTCCCCAGCCCCAGTGGGCTGGTTCGCTCGCAGGTCATGGAGACCAGCAACGGAGCGGTCAGGCTGGTCTTGAATCTGGCACCCGCGCAGCAGGCACAGGCAGCCCGCAAAACGTACCAGGAACACATCGCCTTCGCTGTGGACGACCTCGTGGCGACTGCCCGGTCTGCGCGCGATCGTGGCCTCGAGTTCCTGCAGATTCCGGCCAACTACTACGAGGACCTGGACGCCCGGTTCGATCTCGAATCCGGATTCCTTGCAACCCTCAAGGAGCTCAACCTCCTGTATGACCGGGACGCCAACGGCGAATTCCTCCACTTCTACACCGCCACCGTGGGCAGTGTGTTCTTCGAAATGGTGGAACGCCGGGGCAACTACGACGGCTACGGGGCGCCCAATGCTCCCGTACGCCACGCCGTCCAATACGACTCGCTCCACCGGGTTTAGGCCCGCCGCCGCCCAGCAAACCAAGAGAACCATAAACCGAAAGGAGCCGGCCGTGCCGCAAGAACAGACCGCACAAGTCACTACCGCGCAAGCGCTCGAATCCGAGGAACTTGTACCGCCCGCAGAGGCGCACGCCGCGCACGTTTCCCCCAAGAAGGTGGAAACCCAAGCGGACCTCAGTGCTGAGATGAAGGGCATCAGCGACCGCTATGCGGAGGCCCTGAAGAACGGCCGGGGGCCGGAGACCATGCCGCGTCTGGACTACGCGCCGTACCGCAGCAGCATCCTGCGCCACCCCACCAAGAGCCTGCACCACGCGGACCCGGAGACCATCGAACTCTACTCGCCCGCGTTCGGCCACCAGGACGTGCACGCGCTGGAATCCGACCTGACCATCCAGCACAACGGCGAGCCGCAGGGTGAGCGCATCATCGTTGCAGGCCGTGTACTTGATGGCGACGGTCGGCCTGTTGCCGGCCAACTCGTGGAGATCTGGCAGGCCAACGCCGCCGGACGTTACATCCACAAGCGCGATCAGCACCCCGCCCCGCTGGACCCGAACTTCACCGGCGTCGGCCGTTGCATCACCGGTGACGACGGCTCCTACAGCTTCACCACCGTCAAACCCGGCGCGTACCCGTGGAAGAACCACCTGAATGCCTGGCGTCCGGCGCACATCCACTTCTCCATGTTCGGATCAGAATTCACGCAGCGCATTGTTACCCAGATGTACTTCCCGGGTGACCAACTGTTCCCGCTGGACCCCATTTACCAGTCGATCGTGGACCAGGACGCCCGCGACCGCCTCGTGGCAGAGTACGACCATGAGCTCACCAGCCCTGAATGGGCGCTCGGCTACAAGTGGGACATTATCCTTACCGGTTCCAAGCGCACCTGGACGGAAAACGAAGCATACGGCGACGCCGGGGACGAGGAGTAAGCACATGGGCAAGCTGACACCCACACCGGGCCAGACCGTAGGCCCCTTCTATGGCTACGCACTTCCCTTCAACAAGGACAACGAACTGCTGGCACCAGGCAGCCCCGGCAGCATCCGCCTGCAAGGCACGGTATACGACGGCTCGGGCAGCACCATCCCGGACGCCATCCTGGAGATCTGGCAGCCGGATTCCGACGGCAACATTGTCCAGCGCACCGGTTCCCTGGTCCGCGACGGCTACACGTTCACCGGCTGGGGCCGCGGCTCTGTTGGCAACTCCGGGGTGTACACGTTCACCACGGTCAACCCCGGCCCCACGGCACCCGGTGCGGCCGCCTTCATCTCCGTGGCCGTCTTCGCCCGCGGCCTCATGAACCGCCTGTTCACCCGCGTGTACCTTCCGGAAAACGAGGAAGCACTGGCCAACGATCCGCTGCTGCGCTCCTTGGAACCCGAACGCCGTAAGACGCTCATCGCCCGCCGCGACCCCGACGGAGGCCTCACTTGGGACATCCGCCTGCAGGGCGGCGATGAGACCGTCTTCCTGGACTTCCAACAGGACGGCTCGCTGGAAACCAGCGTCAACGCCGATCATTCTGCAAGGGAAAACAAGGCATGACCCACGGCGACTTCGGCCTCCTCAGCCCCGTCTCCGCGTCGTCCGCTGTGGCGGCTCTGACGGGCGACCATGCCGTCATTGCGGCAATCCTCGACGTCGAAGCCTCCTGGGCCGGTGTCCTCGAGGAAGCGGGGCTGGTCCCTGCCGGCTCCGCCGCTGTGGTGGCCGAAGCCGCCGACGCCGGCTCATATGACGCAGCCGAAATCGCTGAACGCGCCCAAGGTGGCGGCAACCCGGTGATTCCGCTGCTCGGCGACCTGCGCGCCCGGGTCAAGTCCTTGGACACCTCCGGCATCGGCGCGGCCAAAGCTGTCCACACCTCGCTGACCAGCCAGGACGTCCTCGACTCCGCCCTGATGCTGCTCGCCAGCCGCACCGTTTCTGCGTTGCTGGTTGACGTAAGGAGCACGACGACGGCGCTCGCCACCTTGGTAGGGGAACATGCGGAAACGCTGTGCGTGGGCAGGAGCCTCACGCAGCATGCGCTGCCGTACACGTTCGGGCTCAAGGCTGCCCAGTGGTTCCAGGGTGTCGCGGCTGCGGCTGCCCGGCTGGAGTCGCTTCAGTTGCCGGTTCAGTTTGGCGGGGCTGGTGGAACGCTGGCTTCGGGGACCATGTTGACTGCGGGATCTGCTTCCACGCCGTTCGATTTGGCCGATTCCTTGGCGTCCCGGCTTGGCCTCGCACCAGCTCCTGCTCCCTGGCACACCAACCGCCTCGCTGTCACGGCGCTGGGGGATGGCCTCGCTGCCCTCCTCGATTCCTTCGGGAAGATCGCCGCGGACTTGCTGTTCCTGAGCCGTCCTGAAGTGGGCGAGCTCGGCGAACCGTTGGCCGCCGGACGCGGGGTATCCTCGGCCATGCCGCAGAAGCAGAACCCGGTGCTGTCGGTGTTAATTCGCAGCGCGGCGTTGCAAGCTCCCGGGCTGGCATCACAGTTGCACCTGGCCGCTGCGACCTTCAACGACGAGCGAGCAGACGGCGCCTGGCACAGCGAATGGCCGGCCCTGCGGCAGTTGCTCGCGTTGGCCTTGGGCGCAGCCGAGCACCTTCGCGAACTCACAAAGGGCCTCCGTGTCTTCCCCGATGCGATGCGCCGGAACCTGGAACTCTCGGGACCGCTGCTGCTCAGCGAAGGTGTGGCGGCCGCCGTCGCCCCTCTCCTCGGTGAGGACGGAAAGCAGAAGCTGCAGGCCGTCGTCGACGAAACCCTCAAGGCACCTGCCGCAGAGCAGGGCCGGATTTACACCAAACTCCTGCGCGAAACCGTCCCCGCGGACAAGCTTTCTGATGCCGAACTAAAAGCGCTCCTGGACCCTGCCAGCTACCTCGGTGAAGCATCCGGGATCGCACGGCGCGTGCTGGCCGCCTACCCCGGCTTCACTGGAACTCCTGAACTCACCGGAACCTCTTCGAAGGGAACCGCCCGTGGCTAAGCCAACTGTGAAGGGCGTGCTGCTCTCCCCGCAGCGCGAACTGGGAACCAATCCGCTCCTGGTGGTGGGCCCGTCTCTGGGTACGTCCACTGTTCTCTGGACCGAGACCGCCGCACTCCTGGGCGCCGACTTTGACGTCATCGGCTGGGACCTCCCCGGCCACGGCATCTCGCCGACCGTCACCGAAGGTTTCGATGTGGCGGAACTGGCTGACGCCGTCGTCGACCTTGTCGATTCGGTGAGCCCGGGCGCAAGGTTCCACTACGCGGGCGTCTCGCTGGGCGGGGCCACCGGCCTGCAGCTCGGCATCAAGCACGGCGACCGACTGCTCAGCCTGTCCGTCCAGTGCAGTGGCGCCAAGCTCGGCACGCCGGAAGGCTGGCTGGAGCGCGCCGAAACCGTTCGCAAACTCGGCACCCCTGTCATGATCCAAGGCTCCGCCGAGCGCTGGTTCGGTCCCGGATTCATGGACCGCCAGCCGGACATCAGCAGCCGGCTCCTGCACGCCTTACGCGACGCCGACCGCTTCGGCTACGCCTTCTGCTGCGAGGCCCTCGCCGTGTTCGATGTCCGCGAGCAGCTCGGCAGCATCACCGTCCCCACACAGGTGATTGCCGGCGTCGAGGATTCAGTAGCGCCGCCGTCGATGGCTGAAGAGACGGCCGCAGGCATTCGGGCGGGCGGTGGATTCGCCGCGGTGGAAACGCTCGACGGCGTAGGTCACCTCGCCCCCGCAGAGGCACCGACCGCTGTGGCAGGGCTGATGCGCACTTTCATGAAGGAGAACGGACGATGAGCACTGCTTCCGAAGACAACGGCACAGTACGGAATGGCGCAGTCCAGCCCGACGCCACCGCCCAGGACATTTACGACGCCGGCATGGTGGTCCGCCGCGAAGTGCTCGGCGACGCGCACGTGGATCGGGCCAACGCCGCCAAGGATTCCTTTACCGAGGACTACCAGGACATGATCACCAGGATTGCCTGGGGTGGCATCTGGACGCGGCCCGGCCTGAGCCGGCAGATGCGCTCCGCCGTCACCCTCACGGCACTGGTGGCGCACGGTCATTGGGAGGAGCTCGCCATGCACGTCCGGGCGGCCCTCAACAACGGCCTGAGCAGGGATGAAATCAAGGAAATCCTGCTGCAGACCGCCATCTATTGCAGTGTTCCGTCGGCCAACTCGGCCTTCAAGACGGCCCAAGAAGTATTCGCCGACATCGACGCGGCTTCCCCCTCCAACGAACCCAACTGAGTCGCAGTTAAGCGCGTTTAGACCCCCCAAAACGCGCACTATTGCGACTTAGTTGGGCAGATAGAAAGAGAAACCCATGAACCAGGCTTTCGTGTACGACGCCGTGCGCACGCCCTTTGGCAAGTTCGGCTCCGGTCTTGCTGCTGTCCGTCCTGATGACCTTGCTGCCCATGTGGTCCGCGAGTCCGTCAAGCGTGCTCCCGGCCTGGATGTTGAGCGGATCGACGAGGTGGTGTTCGGCAACGCAAACGGCGCCGGCGAGGAAAACCGCAATGTCGCCCGCATGGCCACCCTATTGGCTGGGCTTCCGGTCTCCATTCCGGGCACCACGGTGAACCGGCTGTGCGGCTCGTCGCTTGACGCGGCGATCATTGCCTCCCGTCAGATCAACGCCGGCGACGCCGATCTCATGCTGGTGGGCGGCGCCGAATCCATGTCCCGGGCTCCGTGGGTGTTGCCGAAGACGTCCAAGCCGTACCCGGCCGGTGACATGACCTTGGCGTCCACCACGTTGGGTTGGCGTTTGGTGAACCCGGCCATGAACAAGGACTGGACCATCTCCCTGGGTGAAGCCACCGAACGCCTCCGCGAGAAGTACGGCATCACCCGGGAACGGCAGGATGCTTTTGCGGCTGATTCGCACAATCTGGCCGACGCTGCGTGGAACGAAGGCTTCTACGATTCGTTGGTCTCGCAGGTTCCCGGCACTGACCTGGTCCGTGATGAGGGCATCCGTGCCGGATCATCGGCGGAGAAGCTGGCTGGGCTGAAGACCGTTTTCCGGCCTGAGTCTGACGGGCTCGACGGCGGTACGGTCACCGCCGGGAATGCCTCACCTCTGTCTGACGGTGCTTCGGCCGCATGGATCGGTTCCGAGGCCGCTGCCGGGATTCTTGGTTTGGAGCCCCTGGCCCGCATCGCTGGCCGTGGCGCGCACGGCAACGACCCCCAGTTCTTCGGCTTCGCACCCGTGGAGGCCGCGAACAAGGCCCTCGCGAAGGCGGGCATCGGCTGGGACCAGGTTGGCGCCGTCGAACTTAACGAAGCGTTCGCCGCGCAATCGCTGGCGTGCGTTGACGCGTGGGGGATCGACCCCTCAATCGTGAACCAGCACGGCGGGGCGATCGCCATGGGCCACCCGCTCGGCGCTTCCGGTACCCGCATCCTAGGCACGCTCGCCCGTTCCTTGCAGGCCTCCGGGCAGCGCTGGGGCGTGGCGGCGATCTGCATCGGCGTGGGCCAAGGCCTGGCCGTGGTGCTCGAAAACGTTACTGCCGGTGTTTCGGAAGGAGTCTAAGGATCATGCTGAATTTCATTGACACAGTTGGCGAGGCTGTCGCCGGCATCAAGGACGGTTCCACGGTGATGATCGGCGGGTTCGGCAACGCCGGGCAGCCGTTCGAGCTGATCGATGCCCTCATGGACTGCGGCGCGAAGGACCTGACCGTGGTCAACAACAACGCCGGCCAGGGCGACCAAGGCCTGGCGTTGCTGATCAAGGAAGGCCGGGTCCGCAAGATGATCTGTTCCTTCCCGCGGCAGTCCGATTCCTGGCACTTCGACGCCAAGTTCCATGCCGGCGAGATCGAGCTGGAACTGGTCCCGCAGGGCAACCTGGCCGAGCGCATCCGGGCCGCGGGCGCGGGTATTGGTGGATTCTTTACTCCGACCGGCTACGGCACCACGTTGGCTGAAGGCAAGGAAACCCGCATTATCGATGGACGGGGCCAGGTGTTCGAGACGCCGATCCACGCCGACGTCGCCCTGATCAAGGCACTCAAAGCCGACGGCAAGGGCAACCTCGTCTACCGCAAGACCGCCCGGAACTTCGGACCCATCATGGCGGCCGCTGCCAAGCACACCATCGTGCAGGTTTCGGAAATCGTGCCCACCGGTTCCCTGGACCCGGAGAACGTGGTGACACCCGGTATTTACGTCAACAGCGTGGTCCGCGTCGATTCTGCCGGAACAAAAGAGAAGGTGGCCTGATCATGAGCACCGAAACCAGCATCCAGACCTCGGAGAAGCCGCTGGGCCGCGACGAGCTCGCCCAGTTGGTGGCCCGCGACATCGTCCCCGGCTCGTTCGTGAACCTGGGCATCGGCCAGCCGACACTCGTGTCTAACTACCTCACCGAGGAACAGAACATCACGCTCCACACGGAGAACGGAATGCTCGGCATGGGCCCGGCAGCCCTTGGGGATGACGTCGACGGTGATTTGATCAATGCCGGCAAGATCCCCGTCACCGAACTGCCCGGAGCCTCGTACTTCCACCACGCTGACTCGTTCGCGATCATGCGCGGCGGGCACCTGGACATCTGCGTGCTCGGCGCGTTCCAGGTATCCGCCACAGGTGACCTCGCTAACTGGCACACCGGCGCCCCGGACGCCATCCCCGCCGTGGGCGGAGCCATGGACCTGGCCACCGGCGCCAAGGACGTCTTCGTGATGATGACGCTCCTGACGCGCGAGGGCGTGTCCAAACTCGTGGAACAGTGCACCTACCCGCTCACCGGCGTCGGCTGCGTCACCCGCGTGTACACGGACAAAGCTGTGTTCCTCACAGGTCCCGATGGCGTCACCGTGCGCGAGACCTTCGGCTGCACCTTCGAAGGAATCCAGGAGCTCGTTCCGCTGCCGTTGAAAAAGGCAGAGTAGGCCCCGCAAGTTGCGCGCGCCTCGTTGTGAGGCCCGCTTTGCGGGGTATTTCGGGAACTTAGCCTGCAGAGTAGGCCCCGCAAGTTGCACGCTCCCCGTTGTGAGGCCCGCTTTGCGGGGTATTTCGGGAACTTAGCCTGCAGAGTAGGCCCCGCAACGCACCCTAGGATTGGTAACCATGACCGATTCCCCAGTAACCCCGCAGGCCAGCGACCAGTATGTTCAGTCGTTGGCGCGGGGTCTGGCCGTGATCCGGGCGTTCGACGCGAATAACCCGGTGATGACCCTCAGCGAAGTCGCAGCCCGCACGGACCTGACGCGCGCCACCGCCCGGAGGTTCCTGCATACCCTGGTTGAGCTCGGCTACGTCCGCACCGACGGCAAGACCTTCGCGCTCACGGCCAAAGTGCTGCAGCTTGGTTACTCGTACTTGTCGGCGTTGTCCCTGCCGCAGTTAGCCCAGCCGCACTTGGAACAGTTGAGCCTGAAGCTGGGGGAGTCGACGTCCGCCGCGGTCCTGGACGGTCCGGACATCTTCTACGTGGCCCGCGTCGCCACGCGCCGGATCATGAATGTGGGGATTACCGTGGGCACCCGCTTCCCGGCTTATGCCACATCCATGGGTCGCGTCCTGCTGGCCGGTTTGCCCCAGGCCAAGTTCGAGGCCTACCTCTCGACGGCGGAACTTACGCCGATCACGCCGCGAACCGTCGCCAGCGTTCCCGACTTGAGGGCCGCCGTCGAGCATGTCCGTTCGCAAGGGTGGTGCCTTTTGGACCAGGAGCTGGAGATCGGGCTGATGTCCATTGCAGCGCCGGTGTGGAACCACAACAATGGCGACAACGTGGCCGCGATCAACGTGTCCCTGCAAGCTCAGGCAGTCGCGTCCCAGCCGAACCCGGTGAAGTACCTCGACGCCGTGCGCCAGGAAGTGGTCGCGACGGCCAACGCCATCTCGCAGGATGTTTCCGCCAAGCACTAACCCACCCAAGTAGGTCGCAGATCATGCCGTTATGAGGGCTCAAAACGGCCTGAACTGCGACTCAGTTGGGTCCGGACGGGGCTACTTCCGGATCGCTGCCAACCGCGTCTCCAGGATCCGCCGCACCATGGAGTCCGGCACGGGATTATCCGCAGAAAACCGCAGCGTTCCCGGCGACCACGAATAACCCCCAAGCTCCTCCGACATCTCCGGGAGGATCTGCCCGCTGAACGGGTAGAGGGCCAGGTGCTTTGTGGTTTCCTGCACGCTCAGGAAGCCCTTGCCATCAACCAGCAGCGCGGGCATTCCATAGCTGATGCCTTCTTCGGCGTCGGGGGCCAACTCGCGGGCGATCCCCACAATGCGCGCCAGAATCGAGCGGTTGGTCTCGCTGACGCCCTCAAGATATTCGGTGACGGTTCCCATAGGGACATGCTTCACCACGGGCACCGCAAGGGCCAGAGGTTTAGCGTTCCGGAATCACCGCGATGCCCTGGATTTCGATCAGGGCCTCTTTCTGCCAGAGGCGCGTGACGCCGATGCCGGCCATTGCGGGGTACTGCGAGCCCGCCATTTCCCGCCAGATTCGTCCGATTTCGCGGCCGTTCGCCATGTAGTCGTCCACGTCGGTGAGGTAGATGGTCACGTTGACCAGGTCTTCGGGCTCTCCGCCGGCCTCCCGCAGGGTGGTGATCACGTTGGAGAACGCCTGCGTGAACTGCTCCACGATCCCGCCGGGAACGATGTTCATGTTCTTGTCCAGGGCAGTCTGCCCGCCCAGGAAGACAGTGTTTCCGGCAAGGATGCCGTGCGCGAAGCCCGATGGCTTGGGCAGCGATTCCGGGTTGATGGTCTGGTGGCTCATGCTGTTCCTCCTCGTTGTGGCAGCTGCAAAAACTTTTGGAAAGCCTCTGTGCAGATCATTTCCGCCGTGCTACGTTGAGCATATGTGACGATCGTAAAAAAGTCGACACATCACAAATCTCGAAGGGAACCCCGCAATGAAACTAGCCACCTTGCGCACGGCCGGCGGAAGTACGACGGCGGCACTCGCCACGGGTGCCGGCTCTTACATCGCGTTGCCCGCCACTGACGTCGGGGCCCTCCTGGCGCAGCCGGAGTGGCGGTTGGTCGTCGAGAAGGCAGCAGGGGCTGCCGCGTCGAGGGAGCAGAAAGTCATCGCGGCAGGCGAAGGAGACCTCGCACCGCTCCTTCCCCGCGCCGGCAAAGTCATCTGCTGCGGTCTGAACTACGGTGACCACATCCAGGAAATGGGGCGCGAGCTTCCCGAGTACCCCACCCTCTTTGCCAAGTACGCGGACACCCTGGTCGGAGCAAACGACGCTGTGGAAGTCCACGGCAGCGGCCGCGTCGACTGGGAAGCCGAGCTCGCCGTCGTCGTGGGTTCTGAACTGTTCCGCGCGGACGAAGACCAAGCCCGTGAAGCAATCGCCGGTTACACGGTGGCCAACGACGTTTCCATGCGCGACTGGCAAAACCGGACCCTGCAATGGTTCCAAGGCAAAGCTTGGGACGGCACAACCCCTGTAGGCCCGGTCATGGTCACGGCAGATGAAGCCGGCGAACATTTCGACGTCCGCGGTTACGTCAACGGCGAGCTTGTGCAGCAGGGGAACACCAGCACATTGGTGTTCGGCCCGGCACAGCTCCTGTCCTACATTTCGCAATTCACCACCCTGCGCCCGGGCGACCTCGTCCTCACCGGAACGCCCGGGGGAGTGGGGATGGGAATGACCCCGCCGCGCTTCCTCAAGGACGGCGACATCCTCACCACCGAAATCGAGGGGATCGGCCGGCTGGAAAACCAGTTCCGGATCCACGCAGCAGTCCCGGCAAACGCCTGAAAGCCTCACACCTCAATAAAAGGAGAGACCCAATGAGCCAGACCACCACCGAATACCGCCTCGAAGGCGACAACTCCATCTACGCTCAGGCAGACGGCAAGGTTGTCCCCGTCGTCACCCGCGCCGGTGCCGAAGACACCAACACGGCGCAGTCCGGCGACTGCATCCGCGTCTCCGGCGTGAGTATCCAGCACACCCCGGCAACCAAAATCTGGTTCGGCCAGGTGTCCAACACTGCGGGCTACCGCTCACTTCCGCACCACCACGGCGAGGCAGAGACCGGTGGCTACGTGCTCCGCGGCCACGGCCGGATCTACTTCGGCGAGAACTATTCAGAGTTCATCGACATGAAGGCCGGCGACTGGGTATTCGTGCCGCCGTTCATGCCCCACGTAGAAGCCAACATGTCCATCACGGAGGAGCTCGTCTGGCTCACCGCGCGCACGCCGGAGAACCTCGTGGTCAACCTCGAAGACGTCGCCGACGAAACTCTCGCCGACTACCGCCGGGCCTAAGCCATGATCACTGGAACCCTGACCTCGGAGACCTTCCTCAAGGCCGTTGAACTCACGCCCGCAACGGCCGAGGTTTTCGACGAAGCCTATGAAGCAACCACCCAGTACGTGCCATGGCCCAAAGCCTATGGTGGAGACATGGTGGCACAGGCTGCGGCCGCGATGATGCGGTCCGTTGATGCTGGCAGGACTTTGCACTCGATGCACAGCTACTTCATGCGTCCCGTGGATATCGGTTCCAGTGTCCGCTACGAAGTGGAGCGTCTCCGGGACGGCCGCGGGTACTCCACCCGCACCGTCAGGGGCTTCCAGAACGGCAAGCCCGTCTATGCGGCCATGGGCTCGTTCCAGGTTCCCGAGAACGGGCCGGACTTCCAGCCCGAGGCCCCTGCCGCCGTCGAGCCTGAATCGCTGCGGACCGCTGCCGAAGCGTTGGACGGAACGGATGGTCCGGCCGCGGACTACTGGTCCACGGGCCGCAGCTTCGATATGCGTCATATTCCAGGACCGGTATATATAGAACTGGAAGGCGGCTCAGTGCCGCAGCAGGCGATATGGGTCAAGGCCTTTGATGCCCTGCCTGACGACGCCGACCTGCACCGCACAGCGTTGGCTTACGTCTGCGATTACACAATTTTGGAGCCGCTGCTCCGGGTGAACGGACTCAATTGGTCCAGCCCGGGACTCGCCACCGCCAGCTTGGACCACTCGATGTGGTTCCACCGCGACGGTCGCGCTGACGACTGGGTGCTCTACGCCCAGGAGGCTATCTCCGGTCAAAGCAA
Source organism: Paenarthrobacter sp. GQ52 (assembly GCF_059759005.1). Taxonomy (NCBI): domain Bacteria; kingdom Bacillati; phylum Actinomycetota; class Actinomycetes; order Micrococcales; family Micrococcaceae; genus Paenarthrobacter; species Paenarthrobacter sp. GQ52. Next base: position 33,271 of record NZ_JCAXEJ010000006.1, on the reverse strand, counting down.
CAGGGGCCTCGCCATGGGCCGCTTCTTTGATCGGCAAGGAAGACTGCTGGCCACGGTCGCCCAAGAGGGCATGATCCGGGCCTGCTCCTAAACAGTTTGCCCCCAACCCCACTCCGCTTCAACAACGCACCACTGAAAGGAACGGCCATGAGCATGATGCCATCGGCCCACGTGGACACGTTCACCCGCGACCACCTGCCGCCCGCCGATACCTGGCCTGCGCTTGAATTCACCCTTCCCGCACTCCACTACCCGGAACGGCTCAATGCTGCTGCGGTACTGATCGACGACGGCGTCGAACAGTACGGCGCGGACAGCCCGGCCCTGCGGACCCCGGACGGCGTTGTCTGGACCTACGGCCAGCTTCAGCAGCGTTCCAACCAGGTGGCCCAGGTCCTCACTGAAGACCTCGGTGTTGTGCCGGGCAACCGCGTGTTGCTTCGCGGGCCCAACAACCCCTGGATCGTCGCTGCCTGGCTCGGCGTGCTGAAGGCCGGCGCCGTGGTTGTCACCACCATGCCCATGCTGCGTTCCAACGAAGTCTCCACCCTCATCGGCCTCACCAAGCCGGTGGTGGCCATCTCTGATCACCGCTTCGTGGACGAGCTCAGGGTCGCGGCGGGGGACCAGGTTAAGGTCCTGACGTACGGGTCCGGTAACGGGTCCGACGACGACGACCTCACCTCCCGCTGTGGGCAAAAGAGCGGCGTGTTCACGGCTGTGGACACTTCAGCGGACGACGTTGCGCTGCTGGGTCCGACGTCGGGCACCACCGGTGTGCCGAAGGTGACCATGCACTTCCACCGGGACATCCTGGCCAACGCGGACACCTTCGCCCGCTTCATCCTTGAGCCAACCGCCGATGACGTCTTCGCCGGTTCCCCGCCTCTGGCTTTCACCTTCGGGCTGGGCGGCCTGGTGGTCTTCCCGCTCCGTTTCGGCGCATCTTCGCTCCTGACTGAGAAAGCCGGGCCCGTGGAACTGGCAGAGCACGCCGCCGCGGCTGGTGCCACGATCCTCTTCACTGCACCCACTGCCTACCGCGCCATCCTGAAGGAGAAGCGGGGGGACCTCCTCCGCAGCCTCCGCGTTGCCGTCTCTGCCGGAGAGCACTTGTCCAAGGAGACCTGGGAAGCTGTCCGCGAGGCTACCGGCCTGCGCCTGGTCAACGGAATCGGCGCTACTGAGCTGCTGCACGTCTTCATCTCCGCTGCCGGCGATGACATCCGCCCAGGAACCACCGGGCGCGCTGTTCCGGGGTTCCGGGCCACCATCCTGGACGACGACGGCAACGAACTCGGCCCGGGCAGCATCGGTCGCCTGGCCGTGATCGGCCCTACCGGGTGCCGCTACCTCGACGATGCCAGGCAGGCAAACTACGTGGTCCGGGGTTGGAACGTCACAGGCGACACATTCGCCATGGACGCCGACGGGTACTTCACGTACCAGGCGCGCTCGGACAACATGATCGTCTCCTCCGGGTACAATATCGGCGCACCCGAGGTTGAAACGGCCATCGACCAGCACCCCGATGTGGTGGAAAACGCCGTCATCGGAATCCCGGACGAAGAGCGAGGCAGCATAGTCTGCGCTTTCATCGTGCTGCGCGAAGGTGTCACCGGCGACGCCGCAAAGCGCAAGGAAATCCAGGACTTCGTGAAGCAGGCCATCGCCCCGTACAAGTACCCCCGGGACGTCCGCTTCGTCAACGAACTGCCACGCAATCCCAGCGGCAAACTCCAGCATTTCAAGCTCCGCGACAGGGTCCTCTCACAGGACAAAACCGGGAGCCAGACCGAACAACTTACCCCCGCCGGCCAGAGCCAGGCCTGAGAAGGAGCAACACCCATGAAAATCGCAATTGTTGGAGGCGGCCCCGGTGGCCTGTACTTCGCAGCACTGATGAAGCAGCTGGACCCGTCGCACGACATCACTCTCTGGGAACGCAACGCTGCCAGCGACACCTTTGGCTTCGGCGTCGTGTTTTCCGATGAGACGCTCGGTGGCATCGGCAACGCCGATCCCGTTGTGGCTGAATACATGAGCCGCCGTTTCGCCCGTTGGTCCGATATCGACATCCATTTCCGCGGCGAGATGATGACAGTCGGCGGCCAGGGCTTCGCTGCCATGAGCCGCAAGGAATTGCTGGAGCTGCTGCAACGTCGCTGCATCGAGCTGAACGTTGACGTGCGTTTCAGCACCTTGGCTCCCGCCGTTGAGGAACTTGAAGCCAACTACGATCTGGTTCTTGCCGCGGACGGCATCAATTCGCAGATCCGTGCCAAGTACGCTGACTCGTTCAAGCCGAACCTGGACCCGCGGACCAACAAGTTCATGTGGCTGGGTACGGATCAGGTGTTCGAGGCGTTCAAGTTCTTCGTGAAGGAAACCGAGTGGGGTGTCATGCAAATCCACGGGTACCCCTACTCGGATGAGGGTTCCACGTTCATCGTGGAAATGCACCAGGACGTGTGGCACGCGGCAGGTTTCGATGAGACTGCCAACGAGGTCTTCCCTCCCGGTGTCTCGGATGAGAAGGCAATCACCAAGATCCGCGAGATCTTCGCCGAGGAACTCAACGGCTACGAGGTCCTCACCAACAACTCCAAGTGGATCAACTTCACCACGGTCCGGAACGAGAACTGGCGCCACAACAACGTGGTGCTGTTGGGCGACGCCGCCCACACGGCCCACTTCTCCATCGGTTCCGGCACCAAGCTGGCCATGGAGGACTCGTTGGCACTGGCCGCTTGCCTGCACGAACACGCGGATGTGGAGTCCGCGCTGGCTGCCTACGAGGCAGAGCGCCGGCCCGTGGTCGCCTCCACCCAGCGCGCAGCCCAGGCTTCCCTTGAGTGGTTTGAGCGCATCGGCCAGTACAAGGACCAGGACCCCACCCAGTTCGCGTTCAACCTGTTGACCCGTAGCCGCCGCATCACCCAGGAAAACCTGCGCCTCCGCGATCCTGAATTCGCAGACGCTGTGGACCGCCGCTTTGCTTCGTCGCAGGGACTAACAGAGGTCGCACCTGCCATGTTCCAGCCCTTCCGTATCGGCGAGCTGGAGCTGAAGAACCGCATTGTGGTCTCGCCGATGGACATGTACTCAGCTACGGACGGCGTTCCGGGCGACTTCCATAAGGTTCACCTGGGCTCCAAAGCACTCGGTGGCGCCGGTTTGGTCATGACCGAAATGGTCTGTGTTTCCGAATCAGGCCGCATCACCCCCGGTTGCAGCGGCCTGTACACGGACGATCAGCGTGACAGCTGGAAGGAAATCGTGGACTTCGTCCACAGCCGTTCCACTGCCAGGATCGGCGCGCAGCTGGGCCACTCGGGTCGCAAGGGCTCTACCAAGCTCATGTGGGAAGGCATCGACCAGCCGCTCGAGTCCGGCAACTGGACCGCCGTCGGCCCTTCCGCCCTTCCCTACGGCCCGGAGAACCAGACCCCCGTGGAGTTGGATCGGGCCGGCATGGATGCCATCAAGGCGGAGTTCGTCGCTTCCACGATCCGTGCCGATGAGGCCGGTTTCGACCTCCTGGAAATCCACGCCGCCCACGGCTACCTGCTGTCGTCCTTCCTTTCGCCGGTATCCAACAAGCGGACCGACGAATACGGCGGCAGCCTGGAGAACCGGCTGCGGTTCCCGCTGGAAGTGTTCGACGCCGTTCGCGCAGCGTGGCCTGCCGGCAAGCCGGTGACGGTGCGCATCTCCGCAACGGACTGGATCGAGGGTGGCAACACCTCCGACGATTCGGTGTCCATCGCCAAGGCGTTCGTCGAGCACGGCGCTGCAGGCTTGGACGTTTCCACCGGCCAGGTGGCCAAGGAAGAGAAGCCCGCCTTCGGCCGCAGCTACCAGACCCCGTTCGCCGACCGCATCCGCCAGGAAGTTGCCGCACCGGCAGGCGTGGCCGTGATCGCCGTCGGTGCCATCTCCACTTACGACGACGTGAACTCCATCCTCCTCGCAGGCCGCGCGGACCTGATCGCCCTGGGCCGTACGCACCTTTACGACCCCCAGTGGACGCTGCACGCTGCAGCTGAACAGGAATACCAGGGCCCGGGCGCCCAGTGGATCCCGCAGTTCCGCGCCGGCCGCCGCAAGCCGCCGAGCTCGCGCACTGACGCCGTTCGCCCGCGCCTTTCCTTGCTAAAGGAAGCCGATATCCAAGAGTCCAACACCCACCTGCGCTGGACTCCTGAGTCCGCCGCCGCATCGGTTCTGGTGAAGTAGCCATGGCGACCGCACCCCTCAACACATGGAATGTGCCCAAGAAGACCACCGGACTGGTGTTGTTCTGCTGCTGGCTCGCGATCCTCGCCGAAGGCTATGACGTGGGCGTCCTCGGGGCCATCCTTCCTGCCCTTGCTGAGTACAAGGAATGGAACCTTAGCCCGTTGGCGCTCGGTGGACTCGGCTCATATGCCTTGATCGGCATGCTTATCGGCGCCCTGTTCATCGGCACCCTCAGCGACCTCGTGGGACGCAAGAAGATGCTCCTGGCTTCCATGGCAATCTTCACGCTCACCCAGGCTGGCGCCGCGTGGGCCCCGACGCCGGAGCTCTTCGGCCTGTTCAGGCTAATCGGTGGCCTGGGAATGGGCGGTGTCATCCCGGTGGCGGCGGCCCTGACCATTGAATACTCGGCACCGAACAAGCGTTCCTACAACTACGGCCTCATGTACTCCGGCTACTCGTTGGGCATTGTCGCCGCCGCTCTTGCCGCCCTGTTCGTCCTGCCCATGGGCGGTTGGCGTGCGGTCATCGCTATTGGCGCTGCGCCGGTAGTGCTGATTCCGATCATCTGGAAGTTCCTCCCGGAGTCCTTGGAATTCCTGGAATCAAAGGGCCGGAAGACCGAAGCCAAGGCATTGGCCACCAAGCTGAACATCTCCAACTACACGCCGGTTTTTGCCGTGGCTCCCAAAGCAGGTGTGCAGGCTGATCCTTGGTGGAAGACCATCACCACCATGTTCTCGCGGAAGTACCTGCGCTCCACGGTGTTCTTCTGGATCTCGCTCTTCTGCGGCCTGGTCCTCGTCTATGGCCTGAACACGTGGCTGCCGAGCATCATGAAGAAGGCCGGCTACGACCTCGGCTCGTCCTTGACCTTCCTCCTGGTCTTCAGCCTTGCTTCCGCGATCGGTGGCCTGCTCCTGGGCCGCGCCGCAGACAAGTACGGCAAGAAGCTCATCCTGGTGGTGTTCTACATCCTGGGCGGGCTGGGCATCATGCTGCTTGTCTTCCCCAACACCATGGTGGTCAACCTGCTGTTCGTGGCCTTCGCGGGTGTCGGATCCATCTCTACATCCCTGGTCCTGACCGGCTACATCGCCGACTACTATCCGGCGAAGGTTCGGGGCACGGCAACGGGCTGGGCCCTGAGCTTCGCCCGCCTTGGTGCCATCTCCGGGCCCTTGATTGGTGGCTGGATCGCAGGCTCGAAGCTTCCCTTCGAGGCAAACTTTGCGATCTTCGCCGGCATCGCAGTATTGGCAGCCGGTGCTGTGGCAATGATTCCCAAGCCACAACCTGAGGTGCCGGTTGCCGCCGTCGACGTTGATCCTGATGATGTCGCTGTCAGCGCCCGCTAGGAGCAATCATGGACAGGTTTCCGGAGGCGTGCGTTGAGCGAAAGGTGGAGTGGGTAGACACCGATGCCTCCGGACACCAGCACAACTCGGCGATCCTGCGCTGGGTTGAGGCTGCGGAAGCTGAGCTTTTCCGCTCGCTGGAGTTGCCGGATTACTTCCCCAGCGCTCCGCGGGTACAGCAAGTTATCAATTACAAGGCGAAGCTGTGGTTCGGCCAGCGCATCACCGCCACGGTGAGGATTCATGCGCTCGGCCGGACCTCGCTGACCATGGCTTTCGATGTAACGTCCGACGCCGGTGAGGTCGCCGCGTACGGGACGGTCACCACAGTGCACGTCCCTAACGGCAGCACCGCTGCGCAGCCTTGGCCGGAACATCTGGTCCGCGCCGTAAAGGGTGTGCCGGCAGCCGAATAGCTCCGCCGAGATGGCAGTTGACACCAATGTTGAAGCCTGGGATTGGTGTCTACTGCCATCTCGGCGAGGGGTTGTCTAGCGCAGGCCCTTAAGGATGTTCTTGGGTCGCTGCATCTCACCGTGTTTGGCACCCAGAACGATCACCCAGGCAGCGAACGCAGGAATGGCCCACTGGAGTGCTTTCAGCTGGGTTTGGGCGGCCTTCAACTCGTCCGATGCGCCGGCCTTGGGTTCCGTGGCACCCTCGGCGCCTTCGCCGGAGAGCTCATCCACCTTCTTGCCCACCACGCCTGCATACAGGGTGACGGCTGCCCCAGCCAACGTCACCACTGTTTTGTAAATGGTGTTGGCGGCGACGCTGTCCTGCTTGGCGATCCGACCTTTGTTTTCCCAAGCGATGGCCAGGTCGGCGGCCAGGTGTCCGGCGAAAGCTGCTGTCTGAACCGGAGCCCACTTACCCCAGCCTTTGCTTGAGAGGCGGGTTCGCTCGGTGGGGTCTTTGGCTTCCGCTGCGGCGCCGTTGAGTCCGATGGCCCCCATCAGCGAGCCGCCGAACCATGCTGCGGCGGTGAGGTCGTGAATGGACCGGGCTACGAGATTTCCTGCCATGATGTGCTTCCTATCGTTGATACGGAAAGGACTTTCTGAGGCCGTATTAGCCTCGAAACAGCGTGGTCCTATACTAAGCATGCTTACTAAGGTGCGGCCAGTCGGTGGAGCGATGCCTTGCGTTTACGCTTAGACCGTGGAGCAGCTCTGGGCGATTCTCGCGTGCACAATTCTTGGTTGTTTGGCCGTTTTCCAGGCTGCGTTGGCGGCTGGCGCGCCCCTAGGGCGGTTCGCTTGGGGTGGGCAGCATGACGTCCTGCCGCGGAAGTTGCGGGTGGGCAGCGTGGTCTCCATCGTGCTGTACGCCTTGTTCGGCTACACGGCGTTGGCAAAAGCGGGTTTGGCGCCGGTACTGGTCAGTGAAACCTTCACCGACATTTTCATGTGGGTACTTACCGCCTACTTCATTTTGGGCGTTGCCATGAATGCGATCTCCCGCAGCAAGCCCGAGCGTTTCGTGATGACGCCGGTGGCGCTGGTTCTTGCAGTCCTCTTCTTGCTTCTTTCGCTTGGTTGATCCCGGACCGGGAGCACGCGGCCCGCGACACTGCAGTTAACCCCGATGTTGCCCCCGAGCATGGGGGTTACCTGCCAACTCGGCGGGGACCAACACCGCACCTATGATGAACTGGACTGGCGCCGGAACTGCGGCGCGGAAATGAGGGCCTTTAGATGTTCGCCGTCCCGGCACCTCCGGTGCGACACCAGCAACTGCTCGTCACGATTTTCGGTCTTTACGGCCGGAATGCGGGCGACGCGTTGCCGGTCTCTGCGCTGATTTCCATGCTGGGCTCGCTCGGTTACGACGCTCCGGGTGTGAGGTCGTCCGTCTCCAGGCTTAAGGCCAAGGGCGTACTGAAGAGTGTCCGCGAGGGCGGAATCGCCAAGTACAAGATTTCCGAGTCTGTCAGCGACGTGTTCCGTGAAGGTGACCGGCGGATCTTCGCACCGGAGCAGCCTGCGCCGGTGGATACCTGGGTGCTGGCCGTCTTCTCAGTGCCCGAATCCATGCGCAACCGCAGGCACCAGCTGCGGTCCGCGCTGCTGGGACTTGGTTTTGGTTCCGTGGCCAACGGTGTGTGGATCGCCCCCGCACACAAGCTGGAGCAAGCGCGGGAACGCCTTACCGCGAGCGGGCTGATCGAGTTCGTTGATCTTTTCCGGAGCGATTACGTGTTCGACGGACCCATGCGGCCCAAAATATCTGAGTGGTGGGACCTCAAGGAACTCGATCAGCAGTTCACCGAGTTCCTCGAGGTATACAAGGGTGCTGAGCAGCAATGGACCGAGCAGGTGGGCGATGATCCGGAAGCTGCCCTGGCTGCGTCCACCGAAGAGCTGCGACGCGACGCATTCCGCTTTTACATTCCCATGCTCACGATGTGGCGTAAGTTCCCTTACCGGGACCCGAACCTCCCCACCGACTACCTTCCGCCCGAATGGCACGGACCAGCAGTTCGCAAGACCTTCCTGGCCGTACACCGCTTGGCGGCACCCCTTGCAGCGGCGCACGCGCATGAGGTCATTGCTGAGGCCTTGAACCCGGCCGCCGCTTGAGCCCTGAGGTCTTGTACGCGGGCGCCTGGGCCTTGGGCGCTTCTCTTTACTCGTTGATGCGGGGGGCGTCGATGATGCCGAACACTTCACCCTGTGGCGCTTGAATGATGGCCATACGTCCCAGGGGGCTCTCCGTTACGGGCATCAGAAGGGTGGAGCCGAGCTCCACTGCCCGTTCCGCAGTGCCTTGGACGTAGTCGCTGGCAAACCAGGTCAACCAATAGTTGGGGGTGGCATCGGGGATGTCGTCGTCATGCTGGATTCCTCCCACTTCCCGGCCGTCCAGCGGCCTGCGAAGCGTGGAGTAGACAAAGCCGTCCTCGCTGGCGTCCTGGTAGCTGACGTCGAAGACCTCAGAGTAGAAGGACCTGGCGGCGGTGAAGTCGCGGGTGTGGAGCTCGTTCCAGCACAAGGAGCCGTGTTCATTGACGCGTTCCGCCCCGATACGGGTGCCGGCCTGCCAGATACCGAAGGCCGCCCCCACGGTGTCGACGGCCAAGGCCATGCGGCCGGACTCCATGACATCGAACGGAGGCGCGATCATTTCTCCGCCGGCCGCGCTGATTTTCCTGGCAGTAAGGTCGACATTGTCTGACGCCAGGAACGTGGTCCACGCGGTGGGCATGCCCGGTGCCTGTTTCGGCCCCACACCAGCGACGGCGCGCCCGCCAAGGTGTGCCAGCAGGTACTCCCCGGCGTCCTGGCCGCCGGCTACGAATTCCCAGCCGAAGAGATCCGCGTAAAAAGCTTTCGCGGCTGCGAGGTTGTCCACGCCCAAGTCCACCCACATGGGCGTCGCTGCCGGCCAGCTCGAGATTTTGGTGGACATGGGACTCCTCGGGGTAGGGCTCTTAGGGGGTGGCTGACTCCCCGAATGCCCGATGCGCCAGGCGTCCGGAGAGACAGCCACTATAAAGTGCGCCGACGTCCCGATTCGTGACACGATTTCGACCCCGGAATTTGAGCCAGCCCTGAACCGCTGACCCCGAAGACCGCCGACCCAAAACCGGCAGCCCCGCATAGGCGGCGGGAAAGCGGAAGCCGCCCTCCCGCCGTCGTGCGTTTCCCGTTAGACCGTGCGCGTTGCCTTGGCGAGGTTCTCGCGGAGTTCGTCCGCGTTCTGCCGGATGACGTAGGCCGGGCGGTCGCGCTCAACGCGCCAGCTGTCCTCCAACGGGCCGATGTTGACGGTGTCGAAGCCGAACTCGTCGTAGAGCTTGGTGACAAGCCCGGCTGCTTCCGGGAAATCACTCGAGGTGGCCAGGGCGCGACGGTTGGCGCTGCCTGCGGGGGCGCCGTCCGTGGTGATGTCCTTGGCAAAGATGTGATTGAAACCTTTGGCCACCTTGGAGGTTGGGAGGTGCTTCTGGAGCAAGCCGGAGGTGGTGGCTTCTCCGTTATCCAGCTCGGGAGTGCGGCCGTCGCGCTCCCAGTAGTAGTTGTTGGTGTCGATGACGATCTTGCCCTCGAGCGGCTCCGTCGGGATGTCCCTGTAGTTCTTGAGGGGAACGGTCACGACGGCGAAATCACCCGCCGCTGCTGCTTCGGCTGCCGTCGCAGCCCGGGCGCGCGGCCCCAGCTCCGCCACCAGCCCGCTCAGGGTCTCGGGGCCCCGTGAGTTGCTGATGACGACGTCATACCCAAGTTCCACTGCTTTGCGGGCGACTTGGCTGCCAATGTGTCCTGCACCGATGATTCCGATTGTTGTCATGACCTTGCAAACAACAAGTTGCAGACGCCTCATTCCCGCGTTACGCAATGTTTCTGAGAGGCTTATACTAAGTAGTCTTACTATGCTGTTTGGCATCGAAGACGAGGAGGTAGGGATGGCCGGGCATTTGGAACTGGTTGAAACGCCTGACGGGGAATTTCGGATTTTGATGGTGGACGGCGACGACGTGTTGATGGGTCTCTCCAAGCGGTTTGCCTCAGTGGATGAGGCCGTTGAGGGAGTTGCTGCCATCAGGGAGGTGGCGGGGACGGGACTCCTTCGCACCTCGACGGCGGAACGATATGCCGTGCTGATGTTGGAGGAACCTGTGATTGATTCTGCGCTGGCAGCGCAGGGTGTGCACGGTGCACAAGGCCGGACGAAGGTGGTCAACTGTGGCAGCTGATACGACGACTCAGAAGAAGCGCGGTGTTCTTTTCGATGTTGATGGAACGTTGATCGATTCGAGCTACTTCCACGCCATGGCTTGGTGGCAGGCGTTCCGACGCGAAGGGTTGGACATCGAGATGTCCGCCATTCATCGTCGAGTAGGCATGGGTGGCGACCGGCTCATCCAGAGCCTGGTTCCGGACTGCTCCGAGGATATGCAGGAAGATCTGAAGTCCGCGCATGGTGCTGTCTTCTCAACGTTTTGGCCGACTCTGCGTACCTTCGCGTCGGTTCGGGACCTTTTGGCCGCGTGCTCCGACGCCGGATTGGCGGTGGGCTTGGCGTCCTCGGCGCAGGAGCGCGATCTGGAAGTGAGCAGACACCTCCTGGACGCCGGATCTTCCATCGATGCGTGGACCAGTTCCAATGACGCCAAGGAGAGCAAGCCCGCGCCGGACATTCTTGAGGCGTGCTTGGAGAAGCTTGGGCTCAGCCCGGAGGATGTGGTGTTTGTTGGGGACGCGGTATGGGACGTGAAGGCCGGCAGTGCCATTGGCATTCCCGTTATCGCACTGACCTGCGGTGGAATCAGTGAGGCCGAATTGCGGGACGCCGGTGCCGCGGAAGTCTATGACAATCCACGGCACCTGCTGGAGAACTTGGAGACCAGCATGATCGGCAAGTTGATGGCTGGTTCGCGGGACGCCTAATGGCTGCTATTAGCGCGGCTCGTCGCTGATTCCTTTGTCCCGTCCGCGGCGGTTCCGCAGGGTCCAAACGATCAACGCGATGATGATGGCTGCCGCAACGCCCGCCAGAATCCACGGAACGACGTCGGTGCGGGTTTGCTCCTGTTGTTCGGTCTCGCTGGTGCCGGGATTGGCAGGTCCGGTGCCGGCGGGATTCGAGACGTCCGTGGTCGGCTCCGCGGTGGGCGTGGCCGTGGAAGGGCCGGAGGGATTGCTGGGTTCCGGCGACGGAGTGGTGGTGGCAGCTACGCTGCCCTGCGCGCCGCCTGCTGCGTTTGCTGCAACGGCAGTGGAAAGCATGGACCCGGCGAAGAGGGTCAAAGCAAGGGTGGTCATGGCTAATCTGCGAAGCATCATTCCTCCTGGGTTACTAGCACGATTCCTCGTGTAGTAAGCATACTGACTAAACCCTGGTTGTGGATGCTATTAGCGGGCGCCGCCGGCAGTGGATCCGGAGCGGCACCCGCGGGCGCCTTAACGCGTGAGCTTGGCGGAATCCGGTTCCTGGTCGCCGATGTGGCCCGGCGCGTTGGCAGCGAGGACGCGCTGGACGAACGCACTGTACTCCTCCATGTAGTGTCGCAACAGCCCGGCCGTTCCTTCGTCCTTAACTGAACCGTCGTCGTCGTACGCATCTGCGACGAAGCGGATATACGCCTCAGGTGCGTTCAGCTGCGGCGCGTCCAGGAAGCTCAAAACGCTGCGCATGGACGACTGCATCACCGCTGTCCCGATACCGCCCGGCGATGCGCCGATGATTCCGGTGGGCTTGCGCGCGAACGAGTTGCTGCCCCACGGGCGCGAACCCCAGTCGATGGCGTTTTTCAATGCGCCCGGAATGGAGCGGTTGTACTCGGGGGAGACGAAAAGGATGCCGTCAGATGCGGCGATGGCATCCTTCAATTCGCGGCCTGCAGGCGGGAAGTCAGCGTCGTAGTCCGCGCTGTACAGAGGGAGGTCCTTGATAGCGATTTCATGGAACTCGAGTTCCGGCGGAGCGACGCTGATGAGGGCCTTGGAGAGGACCCGATTGATGGAATTGCTTGCCAGGCTTCCGACGAAATAACCGATTTTGAAGGTGTCCATAGCGGCTTTCCTTTCCGACGGCACGGCCGGAACCGGCTCGTCGACGGTGTGGTGGCTGGTTGCCCCCAGCTTCCACCGACCCTAGTTGACTTATGCACATAGCGCAGCCCCTACTCCCGCCGGGACCTTTGCGGTCATAGACTCATGCCAACTGAGTTCTGGAGAGTTCCGGAAGAGGGGTGACGGGTGAAAGCAGGCATAGCGCGTGAGACGCTCGATGGCGAGCGACGTGTTGCCGCAACGCCGGAAACGGTGAAGCAACTGGTGGCTTTGGGCCTTGAGGTCGACGTCGAGTCCGGCGCGGGGATGGCGTCCGGCCATAGCGACGACGACTACCGGGCGGCCGGCGCCGCTGTGGTGCAGTCATTGGTTCTCGGATCGCTGGATGTTTACTGCCACGTGCGTCCCATGGAACCGTCGACGGCGGGAGCTCTCCGCCGCGGTACGGTCACCGCCGGTTTGGGGTCACCGTCCTCGGAGTTGCCCACTGTGCGGGCGCTCGCCGCTGGAGGAATCACCTCCTTTGCACTGGAACTGGTTCCGCGTATATCGCGTGCCCAGTCCATGGATGCGCTCACCTCGCAGGCCCTGGTGGCTGGCTATCGCTGTGTTCTCGAGGCGGCCATGCGGCTCCCACGGTTCTTCCCGCTGTATATGACGGCAGCAGGGACCATTCCTCCCGCCCGCGTGTTGGTGCTCGGCGCTGGAGTAGCTGGTTTGCAGGCAATCGGAACCGCCAAAAGGCTCGGGGCCCGGGTTTCCGCCAACGATATCCGCCCGGCCTCGGCTGACGAAGTGGCATCCATGGGAGGCACGTTCATCAGGCTGGACCTGGAGACCGCCGAGGCATCCGGCGGGTACGCGCGGGAACTCAGCGCGGACCGGGGTGCCCTGCAGCGAGCCCTTTTGACGCCACACGTGGCCCAGGCCGATGTCCTGATCACCACCGCCGCGGTACCCGGGAGGCGCGCTCCGCTCCTGGTAACCCGCGAGATGGTGCAAGGGATGCGCCCGGGATCCGTGGTGGTGGACCTGGCTGCCGAATCCGGCGGCAACGTGGAGGGCAGCATCCCCGGCCAGGACATCCCCATCCCTACCGGCGACGGTCAGGGTGTGGTGACACTGGTGGGAATCAAGGACCCTGCCTCGGCGATGCCCGCTGACGCCTCGCGCTTGTACGCCAAGAATGTGTCCAACCTTTTGGCCCTGATGACGCAGGACGGCGTTGTTGCTCCGGACTTTGAGGATGAAGTTGTTGCCGGCACGTGCCTCACCCACGACGGCCAAGTCCGGCACGCACCAACTGCGGAAGCATTGGCGGCGCTCGCAGGGGAGACTGCCCCCTTTGGCAGCGGTCATGCCGGCACTTTCCCAACAGGAAATTCCGGCAGTGAAGGAGTGCGCTGATGGACGGCATGAGCCTGCTAACGATTACTGTCTTGGCGGTGTTTGTGGGTTTTGAGGTGGTTTCCAAGGTCTCCAGCACCCTGCACACGCCGCTCATGTCAGGGGCCAACGCCATCCACGGCATCATCCTGGTGGGCGCCATCATCGTGGCCGGACAAGCCGCTGACCCGTGGGTGTTGGCGGTCGCCCTGCTGGCTGTCGTCCTTGCCACGGCCAACCTCGTGGGCGGGTTCGTGGTAACCGACCGCATGCTGGAGATGTTCCGCGGAAAGCAACGGCCGCCGTCGAACGCTGGCTCTGGAGGTTCCGGCGCTCCCGGTGCACCTGGAAGCCATGCCGCCGTGGAGCCGTTCGATAAGGAGCGCCGGCAATGACGTTGCTCAATCCCACGTGGACGGCACTCCTGTACCTGGCCGCCGCGGCCTGTTTCATCCTCGCCCTGAAGGGATTGAATTCGCCAAAGACTGCACGGCGCGGCAACCTGATCGGAGCATTAGGCGCCCTGCTGGCTGTGGTGACGGTGTTCGTATCGGTGAAGCTGGACAACATTCCCTGGATTCTTGGAGCCATAGCTGTGGGCTCGGGTGTTGCTGCGCCTGTGGCCCGTCGCGTGCAAATGACTCAGATGCCGCAGCTCGTCGCACTCTTCAACGGTGTGGGTGGTGGCGCTGCGGCGCTGGTCGCTCTGCTGGAACTCTCCCACGCGGACGATCCGTGGGTTCGGTTGGCAATTGTCTTTACGTTGCTGGTGGGTGCGGTGTCCTTCGCCGGCTCCGGTGTCACCTTCGCCAAACTTCAGGGGCTCATGACCACCCGGCCCGTGACCTTCCCTGGCTTGCCCGTACTGATGGCAGTAGTGCTGCTGGCCGCCGTGGGAGCCGGCGTCGTAGTGATCCTGAATGGCTCGCTGGTGTTGGCGCTGCTGCTGCTGTTGTTGGGATTGGTTGCCGGAGTCCTGTTGGTTCTCCCGGTGGGTGGCGCCGATGTGCCGATTGTCATTTCGCTCCTGAACGCTTTCACAGGGCTGGCCGTCGCGGCATCTGGATTGGTACTGGGCAATGTCCTCCTTGTTGTCGCCGGCACGTTGGTGGGAGCGTCCGGCACCATCCTCACCCGTGCCATGGCTGCCGCCATGGGACGCAGTGTTGCAGGCATCATGTTCGGGGCCTTCAAGGGTGGCTCCACGGCCGGATCCACTGCCGTCAGTGAGCGGCCGGTGCGTTCCTCCAGTGCGGAGGACGTGGCAGTACTTCTCGGGTATGCGCAGCGGGTGATCATCGTTCCGGGATATGGCCTTGCAGTCGCCCAAGGCCAGCACACCGCCGCAGAGCTTGCCCTTGCCTTGGAAGCACGCGGTATTGAAGTGGACTTCGCCATCCATCCTGTGGCTGGGCGCATGCCTGGCCATATGAATGTATTGCTCGCAGAGGCCAACGTCCCGTACGAGTCGCTGAAGGAAATGAGTGAGATCAACTCCGAGTTCAAGACCACCGATGTGGCCTTGGTGGTGGGCGCCAACGATGTTGTGAATCCCGCAGCAAAGACCACCTCCGGGTCACCGATCTACGGAATGCCTATCCTGGAGGTCGCCGACGCCCGGCAAGTGGTGTTCCTCAAGCGCTCCATGCGTCCCGGGTTCGCCGGGATTGAGAATGAGCTGTTGTACGAACCGCAGACCACCCTGTTGTTCGGCGATGCGAAGGACTCGCTGACCAAGGTTCTGGGGGCCGTCAAAGCGCTCTAAGACTGACGACTCGGACGGATACTTGCTGTCTTCAAAGACCTTTCGGACAATCAGGTGGGGTCCTATGCTGAACCATACGAGCTGCCCTGCCAATGCGAACCGACACATTCAACGAGGTTGCGCCATGACCGTGAAACTCAACAAGAAGGCTTTTGACCACGCGAAGCATCTGATCCGCGACGGCAAGGTGGTCAAGGACACCCGCGATGACTGGAGCGAGCACGCCCCCAGCGCCAAGGATGAGAGTGCATTTTTGGACAAACATGGGCACTCGGAGTACTCCAAGTGGTTCCTCGGAGTGGACGACGATCACCCGGACGACCAAAAGGGCCACTACAAATTCCCCATCGGTGACTTCAAGAAGATCCACCGCTGCGGTGTGATCTCCGCCGAGAGCAGGGCCGGACAGTACGACTACGACGACATTCGTGATGCTTTAGGGAATCTGCTTGAAAAGATCGACGAGGACTGAAACCCCCTGGCCAAGCTCAACTATTCGGCCGTCATGTCTTGGATGGCTACATCGCGGACCCCGAGGGCACGTTTCGGCAATGACGCCATCTTCTTGAGGCACCGCGTGCTGAACTGACGTTGCCGGCCGCCCTCAGTTCGTGGATGGCTCGTATGCGGGACTGTGCGCCAGGATTTCCGCGAGCTCGGCCAACCTATGCGCGCGCGCCGATTCTGCGGGCGAAAATGGCTCGCCGGGTCGGGAAAAGACCAGCGGCCCGTGCCACGCCGTCGGGATTTTGAGGATGTCAGGTGAAGGCCCGACGACGGCGGTCGCCTCGGGGTCATGGCGTCCAGGAGTCATCGGAACTACTTTTGCGGACAGGAGTTCGGCGACGGCCATCGGAAGCTCGTTCGGGTTCCCTGCGATGCGGGTGGCGAGGCTCAGGGCTTTGGTTTGGCCGTCGGCCATGGCCAAAGCCGTGGTGGGCCAAACGTGGGACTCGTGCCCGCCGCCGTCGTGCAGTGCTTTCAGCAGTTCCGGCTCGGTGACATCGCCGGGCGTGGAGAGAACGAACTCATCCATCACGCGCTCACTGTGGCCTGTGGCAGCGGAACTGGTTACGGTCATCGGGTGTACGTGGAGGCTAAGGATGTTGGCGTCCAACTTAGCGAGGGACTGGGTTAGCTTCTGCAAGGATCCTGATTGGTCAAGCAGCACTGTTCGCGCACGCCAGAGGGCAGGAGCGAGGTGCAGTTTGTGCCGCTGGCGGAGAGCCGGAGCATGCAACCAGCGTCGCAGAACCTTGGCGGCTGACGGTTCGGCCACCCAAATGACCAGCACCGTGGCGGTGACGGCCAGCAGCAGGACCTTGGCCACGTACGGCAGATGGGTTCCGACCACTGCTGCATGAACCAGCAATTCAATGGGAAGCATGACCGCGATGTTCGCGAGTGTAAGCCGGGCTTTGGGGGCTTCGGGCAACTGGCCGCAGACATCACAGAGTAGATCCGCGGTGACGGGAGTGCTCGGATTGGGCTTCATGGTTTCATGCTGCCCTGCCACTGTTTCGGGCCCGTTGCCGTCGCGTCACGTTCCGTGGACGTGCCGGTGAACGTGAATGAGCCCGGCGTTCCCGCGGAGAGAACGCCGGGCTCAGGCCACGCAATTGGGACGTAGCGCTCGCGACGAGCGGTCGGTCCTAACGGGTGCGGTCGGCCCTAGCGCGTGCGGTCGGAATCGAAGTCCGCGTCCCGCTCGGAAGTGTTGCCGGCGTTGCGGGCGGCGGCCGCGTCCTTGAGGAGATCGCGGATTTCGGCCAGCAGGGCGGTATCGGCCGGGAGTGGCTCTTCCTCGGGTTCCTCTGTGGAAAGGCGGTTCTTAACCAGGGAATTGATCTTGTTCATGGGCGCTACGAAAATGAAATAGACCACGGCGGCGGTGATCACGAAGGTCACGAGCGCGGTCAGTACAGCGCCGATGTTGATGAACGTGGCGGGGTTGTTTTCCCAGATCTTGAAGCCGAGTCCGTCAGCGTTCATGCCACCGGCGGCGGCGATCACGGGGTTGATGATGTTGGTGGTGAAGGCAGCAACGAGGGCGGTGAACGCACTGCCAATGACGACGGCAATGGCCAACTCGATCACGTTGCCGCGAAGTATGAAGTCCTTGAAACCCTTGAGCATGGATGGTCCTCCGATTGGGTGCGGGTGTCTGGCTCAGCAGAGATCAAACTACCACTCCGAGGTTTCAGGGGGTTGTCACAGGGATGTGAGAGACGGTTGGGGGGAGGGCTAGGGATGTGAGAGACGGTTGGGGGGAAGGGGCCGGGATGTGAGAGAGGATCCGGCCCCTTCCCCGTTAGGCGAGCAGGGACCTTGTGTGGTCGTTGAGGAACATTCCGCGGGGATCGAACTCGCGGCGGACCTGGATGAACGTGTCCAGCTCCAGGTAGAGGCGTTCCAGCCGGCTCCGGGTCATGAAGTGGATCTTCCCCCAGTGCGCTCGTGGCTCGAATTCCTGGAGCACGGCATCGGCGTCGCGGAAGAACTGCCAGTAATCGGTCCCGGGCTCGGTGGTCAGGGTGATGACAGTGCTGTCGCGGCCTTGGAACTGGGACATGTACGCGTCATCGGACTTTACCCAGCGGACCTCCACGGGGTACTTCTGCTCGGGATACTTGCTGCGGATCAGGTCCTGGATGGCTTCGACGGCGACCAAACCGTCCTCGCTGCGGACAAAGTACTCGAGTTCATGGAACTGAGTGGTGAAGCCGCCGGGGTAGATCCGGTAGGAACGGTCCAGCCGGGCACCTTCGACGGCGGAGAGCTGGCTTTCGTCCTGGACGGAAGCTACGTTGTACCGCTTGGTGTAGCTGCGGCCACCCATGCTGTGATCCGGTGAACCGGGGAGGTCCAACAGTTCACAAGAGTCGTCCTCCGGGCACCACAGGAAAGAATAGTGCCGGTTGTCATCGATGTCGGCCTGCCATGTGGACGTGGTCTCCGCCCACGTGGGATAGGTGATCTGTTCCTGCAGGTAATAGCTGTCCTCAACGTCCAGCTCCACTTCCAGGAAGATCCCCAGCGTACCCAAGGCCGTCTGTGCGGCGCGAAGTTCGCGCAGTTGGCCCTCACCGATCTCCACGATTTCGCCGTAGCCGTTGATCAGCTTCACCCAGCGCAACTTCGAGGAGAAGCTGCCCAGGTCCTTCCCGGATCCATGGGTGCTGGTGGCCAGGGCTCCTGCGATCTGCTGCTTGTCGATGTCGCCTTGGTTACTGAGCGCCAGTCCTTTCTCCCACAATGCGTCCCCGAAAGCGTTGATGGTTGTGCCGGCCAGTGCCCGGGCACGGCGCCCGGGCTGGTCGGTGCCGGTGATGGCGGAGAGGCCGGACATATCCATCAGCACGCCGCCGGTTTGAACCAAGGGCGACGACGAGTGTCCTGAACCGACCGCCCGCACAGGCAGGCCTTCGCGAATGGCGAAACGGACGGCGTCGAGCGCTTCTTGTTCATTCCTGGGCCGAACGGTAAAGGCGGGCGTCGCGCTTTGGTTACCACCCCAGTTGGTCCAGGTGGCGTCCGTGGCAAAAGGGGCCGACGGGGTAGCGGCACCTGGCAAGGAGGCCGGTCGGGAATCATTAGTGGTCATGGTGAAAGCTCCGTTGCTTGTCTGAACGCTCACGCGCCGTGGTTGATCATGACGTGCTTGGTGCGCGAGTAATCATCCAGGGCATAGAGCGAGAGGTCGCGGCCGTAGCCGGAACCTTTGAATCCGCCCCACGGTACCTCGCACGCCAGGACCAGGTGGGCATTGACCCACACGGTGCCGAAATCCAGCTGCTTGGGAATGCGGAGGGAGAGGCTGGAATCGCGCGTCCACACTGAAGCTGACAAACCATAGGGGCTCTCGTTCGCGCGGGTCACAGCTTCCTCAGTGGTGCCGAAAGTTTCCACTGTGACCACTGGGCCGAAGATCTCGTGCGTGGCGATGTGTGCGCCCGCGGGAACGTTGCTGATGACCGTGGGCTCGATGAAGTAGCCGGGACCTTCCATGGCGGATCCTCCAACAGCCACGGTGAGGCCTGCCTCACGGGCTTCGGCCAGCGATTCCTTGACCCGCTCGAAGTGTGGGAGGGAGATCATGGGGCCGATTTCGACGTCGTCGCCGGCCTCGGGTGCGCCGACCACCAGGGTGCTGACCTCGCGTACCAAGTGTTCAGTGAACTCTTCGGCCACGGACTCGTGCACCAGGACGCGGCAGGCGGCGCCGCAGTCCTGGCCGGCGTTCCAGAAGCCGGCGTTGCGTACGCCGGCAGCGGCGGCGCGGAGGTCGGCGTCGGGGAAGACAACAACGGGAGCCTTGCCGCCGAGTTCCAAGTGGACGCGCTTGACGGACTTCGCGGCGGTTTCGGCCACCGCCTGGCCACTGACGACGCTGCCGGTGAGGGCGACCAAGGCAATGTCAGGGTGTTCGGACAGCCGCTGCCCCACGGTCCGGCCACGGCCGGTGACAACGTTGAGGATTCCATCCGGAATACGGCCGGCCAGCACTTCCACCAGCTTGAGGGTGGACAACGGCGTCTGCTCGGACGGCTTGATGACAATGCTGTTGCCGGCAGCGAGGATGGGCGCGATCTTCCAGGCAGCCATCAGCAGCGGGTAGTTCCACGGGGTGATGACGCCCACCACGCCCACGGGTTCGCGGAGGATCACGGAGGTGTGGTCCGTGGCGTAGTCGCCGCCAGCCATGGAGGTCAGGGTGCGCGAGGCGCCGGCCATGAACCGGAAGGTATCGATGGTGCTGGAGACATCGTCGTCGGACACTGCCTGCGGCTTGCCGGTGTTGGCAGACTCGATTGCCTGGAACGATTGCCGGTTCTCCTCGATGATGGTCGCAATGAGGTTCAGGACATCCGCGCGTTCCTTCGGGGTGGTGGCACCCCAGGTCTTTTGGGCCACGACGGCGGCGGCAACAGCGACGTCGACATCATCGGCCGTGCCGGCCTGCACCGAGGCGATGACCGCCTCCGTGGTGGGATCCACGACGTCGATGGTCTGGCCTGAGGAGCCGGGGACGAAGGAGCCGTTGATGAAGTGTCCTGCGGGTGGCAGAGGCAGGTTGTCGGAGTGGTCGGCGGAGGAGCGTCGGACAGTGAACTGTTCGGCCTGGGTGGTAGTCATGATGATTCTCTTTCAGATGAGGGCAGGTCAGATGAGGTCTGGGGTGAGTGCAGTTGCGGGAAAGGGGGCGGCTTCCGTCTTTTTGTCGAACAACCGGGCCGCGAAGTAATACAGGGGAGCGACGACGACCAGGCCGACGATCCAGGAAACGTCCACTCCACCCATCGCCGCAGCCAGTGGGCCCGTGTAGATGGCGGTTGCCGAGAAGGGAACCTGGATCAGGGCACCTGCCAGGTAGGAGCCGATGGCGACCCAATTGAACCGCCCGTACACGCCGCCGTCGCGCTTGAAGAAGTCTTCAACCCGGTACTCGCCGTGCCGCAGGAGGTAGTAGTCCACCAGGTTGATGGCCGTCCACGGAACCAGGACGTACATCAGGAAGGACAGGAAGTTGGTGTAGAAGAGGATGAAGTTGTCACGGGCAAACAGGGCGATGGAGACGGCGACGACGAAGAGGATGATTGCCGCGATGCTGCGGGTCTTGGCGCGCGGCAACCAGCTTGGCTTGAACGTTTGCCCGATAGTGAGGGTGCACAGGACGCCGCAGTACAGGTTCATGGCGTTCGACGCCGCGACGCCCAGGCAGAAGATGCCCACGATGATCAGGGTCCAGGGCTGAAGCAATGCGCCAAGGCTGCCCACGATTTCGACGTCCCCGGTGCTCATGGAGACGGCCAGCGTGCCTACCAAGGCGCCCAGGATCATGGGGAAGAGCGTTCCCAAGACACAGCCCGAGTAGGATGCCCAGAATGCCGGAGCGGATCCTGTTCCTTGCGGCATGTAGCGCG
Organism: Paenarthrobacter sp. GQ52; assembly: GCF_059759005.1. NCBI lineage: Bacteria > Bacillati > Actinomycetota > Actinomycetes > Micrococcales > Micrococcaceae > Paenarthrobacter > Paenarthrobacter sp. GQ52. Next base: position 12,078 of record NZ_JCAXEJ010000006.1, on the reverse strand, counting down.
AATAGTCGGAGACGTACGGTGCGTAGGCCAGCTGCCACAATGCGGAGACGGAGATGGTGCCCATGAAGCCCACCCAGTTGAAGTTACCCGTCTCGAGGAAGCTGGCCGGCAGTCCGTGGACCATCAAAATCCACCCGAAAGCCAGCAGCAGTGCCAGCCCGGCGGCGACGCTGAGGACGCGTGCATAGGCGTGGATGAGCCGGTAGCCGAAGATCGTGGCGATAACGCTGACCACGCCGATGATAATAATGCCGGCGTCAACGCTGATGCCCGGACTCACCGCTGCCATTGCCTCGCCGCCGAACACCAGGTTGGCCGCGAAGAACCCCACGTACATGACCACCACGATGACCACGATCAACAAAGCCCCGAAAGAACCGAACTGGCCGCGGGTCTGGATCATCTGGGCCACACCCAATTGCGGGCCCTGCGCGGAGTGCAGCGCCATGAAGATGCCGCCCACCACGTTGCCGATGATGATGGCCACGATCGCCGGCACGAAGCCCAGGCCGAACACCGTGGTGGCGAGCCCGCCGGTCACGATGGTCATGATCATGATGTTCGAGCCGAACCAGATGGTGAAGAGGTCCCGGGCCTTGCCGTGGCGCTCATCGGCGGGGATCGGCTGGATGGTCTTGTCCTCCAGCCGGGGTACCTCAGTTGCCGGCGCACTCATGACGTAGCCCGGGATGCCGAAGCCAATTCACGGCCAACTGTGCTGTTTGCTTTGCTGCGGTTCACCATCAGCCCGAGAAGGTCAAAGACCAGCGTGGCGGCGGCGACGGTGGTGATGTCCGCGTGGTCATACGCCGGGGCGACTTCCACGACGTCGGCGCCCACGATGTTGATGCCGTTCAGCCCGCGGAGCAGGGCCAGGAGCTCGCGGGAGTGGAGCCCGCCCATCTCAGGGGTGCCGGTGCCGGGTGCGAAGGCCGGGTCAAGGACATCGATGTCGATGGAGACATAGACCGGGGTATCGCCGAGCCTGTCCTTGACGCGCTGGATAGCTGCGGGAACGCCGATGACGTCCAGGTCCGAGCACCGGATGATCTGGAACCCGAATTCGTGGTCGCGGAGGAAGTCGTTGCGGTCGTAGACCGGCCCGCGGATACCCACGTGCATCGACTTGTCCTCCACAAGAAGGCCTTCTTCGAACGCCCGCCGGAAGATGGTGCCGTGCGTGATCGGCTGGTCGAAATAGGTGTCCCAAGTATCCAAGTGGGCGTCGAAATGCAGCAGGGCTACCGGACCATGGACCTTGTTCAGGGCCCGCAGCATGGGCAGGGCGATGGTGTGGTCGCCGCCGATGGAGATGAGCCGCTTGTCCTCGCTGATCAGGGGCAAGGCCTGCTCCTCGATTTCACGGACGGCCCGGGTGATGTCGTAGGGGGTGCAGGCGATGTCGCCGGCGTCCACTACCTGGGCTTCGTACACCGGTTCAACGTCGAGCTCCGGGTGGTACCCCGGGCGGAGGAGGCGGGAGGCTTCGCGGACTGCGGCGGGGCCGAAGCGGGCGCCGGGCCGGAAGGAGGTTCCGCCGTCGAACGGGACGCCGACGATCGCAATGTCGTAGTCCGGGACGCGGTCGATTTGGGGGAGACGGGCGAAAGTACCGAGGCCTGCATACCGGGGGACTTCGGTGGCGTCGACAGGGCCGATGGGCTTGTGCGTTGTCATTGACGGATCCTTGGGTTGAGGGGTGCTCGCCGTTGAGCGGGAAGTAAGTAATTCCATTCTTGGTGACGCGGATCACTCCGGATAGCGCTACATTGACTACAAATAGTTGAGGCGTTTAGACGAATGTCTAAGTGCCCCGGAACGTGGCGGCAAGACCGCCGGAAACGCAAGGGAACCGGAGCACACAATGGCAATCACCGTGGGCGAACTCGTGGCTGAACCGCAGCTGGGACTCACCCTCCTGGCAGGAGCGGCAGGCCTCGATAACCGCATCACCTGGGCTCACACCTCGGACCTTCCAAGACTGTGGGAGTGGGTCACGGGCGGCGAACTCATGATGACCAACGGCCTGTCGATTCCCGCCGACGCCGAGGGCCAAGTGGCGCTCGCAGAGGCCTTGATGGACAGCGGCGCCAGCGCCTTGGCGATCGGCGAGAAGATGCATGCACCACCGCTCACCGCGGAATTCATGGAAGCGTGCGAGCAACTCCCGTTGCCCCTGATCAACATCCCGTACCCGCTGCCGTTCATCGCGATCGCCCGGTCCGTGGCCGAGTCCTCCTTGCTCGAAGAATCCCGTCGGCTGCGGCAGACTGCCCGCGTCTACGATCTGCTCCGCACCGCCGGAGCCTCCGAAGACCACTGGCAGAGCCTGGTCCAGCGGCTGGCGACCGAGCTCGACGCGGACCTGTTCGTGGTGGACCGCCGCTGCCTCCATCCCTGGCACCCGGACGGTCAGGCGCTCCCGGTGTTCCTCTCCGAGGAGTGGGCTCCGCTGTCGGGGCAAGTGTCCCTCGCGGGAAAGAACTTCCAGTGGCATCGCATCCGCGGCAGGCACGTCCTCACCATGGACATTCCCACCCATGCCAACGCGCTCCTGGTGGTGCTGCCCAACAGCGAACCGCACCCGGACGCCGTCGTGCTTCTCCACGCCGCAACCGTGCTGGGACTGCAGCTTTCGCGCATCGTTTTGTCGCTGGAAGGCCGCCACCGGCTGGCCGGCGAGTTCCTCCTGCAGGCAATGGACGGACGCTTGGGCGTGGCCGAAATGGAGAGCCGGCTGGCAGCTTTCGAGGTTTCGCCCCAGGATTTCCTGCTCGCCTCACTGACGGCGGACGCCGCGGATAAAGCTGCGGACGACGGCGGCAGGCTGGCGAACGTGCACATCGAACTGTGGCGGCACGGGGTTGCGTCCGCGTCCTTGAAGCGGAACAACAGGCTCCATGTGGTGGTCCCGGCAGACGTGCCTGACGATGTCCTGATGCACTGTGCCGGCGTGGAAACCACGATCGGGATCAGCGCGCCGGCGGCCGTTGCGAACATCCAACGGGCGCTGCAGGAGTCCCTCTGGGCGCTCGGTTCCGCCCGCGCCAACAACCAAGGGCTGGCCCGCTATGCGGAGGGGCCCTCATGGCTGGGACTCACCGGTTTTGAGGAAGGAACCGCCCTGGTCCGGCGTCTTTTGGGTCCGATTTTCGACTACGAGCAGAGCCAGGAAGGTGATCTCATTGTCACCTTGAGGACGTATTTGGACTCGCAGCGGTCGTGGCAGAAGACTGCTTCAGCATTGTTCGCGCACCGACAAACCATCATCTACCGGATGCGGAAAATCGGTGAACTGACGGGGCTGGACATGGGTGAAACGTCCACCGTCGCCCAACTGTGGTTCGCTCTGCAGATCCATGAAGCGATGCATCAGTAGCCACACCTTGCTTGCGCTTCTTCAAAACAACCAGCTATGGTGTGAAGCGTGTCACTCACGTGATGCAACGCTTTTGATCTGCGGCGGGAGAGTCCTGCCGGTACATCCAGTCAGGCGCCGTAGGAGCAAATCCTCCCCAGGAATCTCTCAGGCCCATGTACCGCCGCGGTTAGGCAACTCTGGAAAGCAGTCCGGGTAACCGGGCTCACCGACGGTGCAAGCAGGCAACCATTCCTGCGGAATCTCTCAGGTCCAATACAGAGCGGGGAGGAACCCCACATCATCGTGGCGCTCACTGGGCGCCTGAATCATGGAGTTCCTCTTGACTGTTCAATCAACCCCCACCGCCTTCGCGGACCGGCACATCGGCGCCCGCCGCCAAGCCGACGTTGACACCATGCTCAAGGCCATCGGCTACGACTCTGTCGACGGCTTGGTAGACGTCGCCGTTCCCGATTCCATTCGCCAGGACACTGCCCTGAAGCTGCAGGACGCCCTCACCGAGGTGCAGGTCCTCGCCGAGCTCCGCAAGCTCGCCTCCAAGAACAAAACCGCTGTGCAGATGATCGGCCAGGGCTACTACGACACCGTCACGCCCCCGGTGATCCGCCGGAACATCCTAGAAGCTCCGGCCTGGTACACGGCCTACACGCCGTACCAGCCCGAGATTTCCCAAGGCCGGCTTGAGGCACTGCTCAACTTCCAGACCATGGTGCAGGACCTCACGGGACTTCCCGTAGCCAATGCCTCGTTGCTGGACGAAGCAACTGCCGTGGCTGAGGCCGTGCTGCTGATGCGCCGCGCCAACAAGTCCAAGACCGCCAAGGACGGCAAGACGGTCCTCGACGCCGACCTCCTCCCGCAGACCATTGCCATTGTGAAGGGACGCGCCGAGGCGCTGGGCTTCGAGGTTGAGATCGCTGACCTTTCGGCGGGCCTTCCCGACGGCGATATCAACGGCATCGTCCTGCAGCAACCCGGCGTTTCCGGGCGCGTGTTCGATCACTCCGGCGTCATCGCGGCGGCCAAAGAACGCGGCGCGCTGGTCACGGTGGCCGCGGATTTGCTGGCGCTCACCCTCATCACGCCCCCGGGCGAGCAAGGTGCGGACATCGCCGTCGGAACTGCGCAGCGCTTCGGCGTTCCACTGTTCTTCGGCGGCCCGCACGCTGCCTACATGGCCGTCCGCGAAGGCATGGAGCGCACGCTGCCGGGCCGCATCGTTGGTGTTTCCAAGGACAACGCCGGCGTCCCTGCTTACCGCCTGGCCCTCCAGACCCGCGAGCAGCACATCCGTCGAGAGAAGGCGACGTCCAACATCTGCACCGCGCAGGCACTGCTCGCGATCGTAGCCTCGATGTACGCCGTCTACCACGGCCCGGAAGGCCTGAAAGCAATCGCCGAAACCGTCCACGGCCACGCCCGTGTTTTGGCTGCGACCCTGCAGAAGGCCGGCCGCGAACTCGTCTCCGAGGCTTTCTTCGACACCCTCACCGTCCGCGTCCCAGGCAAGGCAGACAAGGTCATCGCCGCCGCCGAAGCCCGCGGCATCAACCTGCGCCTCATCGATGCGGACACCGTGGGCGTCTCCATTGATGAAACCACGACGCCGGAGATCCTCTCCGCGGTAGCCGTCGCCTTCGGTGCAGGTCCGGTAGGGGACGCCACCGGATTCGAATTGCCCGCTGACGTAGTCCGGACATCCGATTTCCTGCAGCACCCGGTGTTCAACACGCACCGTTCCGAGACGCAGCTGTTGCGCTATATCCGCAAGCTGTCGGACCGGGACCTCGCACTGGACCGCACCATGATCCCGCTGGGTTCGTGCACCATGAAGCTGAACGCCACCGCTGAGATGGAGGCGATTTCCTGGCCGGAGTTCGCCTCCATCCACCCGTTCGCTCCGGACCACCAGACCGCGGGTTGGCGCGAGCTGATCGAGGACCTGGAAGCGGACCTCACCGAGATCACCGGCTACGACCAAGTCTCTATCCAGCCGAATGCCGGTTCCCAGGGCGAGCTCGCAGGCTTGCTCGCGATCCGCGGTTACCACCTGTCCCGCGGCGATGAGCAGCGCACTGTTTGCTTGATCCCGGCATCAGCCCACGGCACCAACGCGGCCTCGGCTGTGCTGGCGGGCATGAAGGTGGTTGTGGTGGCGACGGCTGCCGACGGCACGATCGATCACGCGGATCTCGCTGCGAAAATCGAGGCCCACCGCGAGGTTTTGTCGGCCATCATGATCACCTACCCGTCCACGCACGGTGTGTACGACGCCGACGTCCGCGAGGTCTGCGACGCGATCCACGCAGCCGGCGGCCAGGTGTACGTTGACGGTGCCAACTTGAATGCGCTGGTTGGTTTGGCCCAGCCGGGCAAGTTCGGCGGCGACGTGTCCCACCTGAACCTGCACAAAACCTTCTGCATCCCTCACGGCGGCGGTGGACCGGGCGTTGGCCCGGTTGCTGCGAAAGCCCACCTGGCTCCGTTCATGCCTGGCGACGCGAACAAAGCGGCGCACGAACCCGGTCATGGCGTCGCGATATCCGCTTCGCGTTATGGCTCGGCCGGTGTGCTGCCGATTTCGTGGGCATATGTGAAGCTCATGGGCGGCCAAGGACTGACGGAAGCCACCAAATCGGCTTTGTTGGCAGCCAATTACGTTGCTTCCCGCCTGGATGAGCACTTCCCGGTTTTGTACACGGGCGAGGGCGGACTCGTGGCCCACGAGTGCATCCTGGACCTACGTGAGCTGACCGCCCGCACGGGCGTCACGGCTGAAGACGTAGCCAAGCGCCTGATCGACTTCGGCTTCCACGCCCCCACGTTGGCGTTCCCGGTCGCCGGCACCTTGATGGTGGAACCCACCGAGTCCGAGGACCTGGCCGAGATCGACCGTTTCATCGAAGCCATGATCACCATCCGTGCGGAGATCGAGCAGGTGGCCAGCGGTGATTTCACTGTTGAGAAGTCGCCGCTGCGCAACGCACCGCACACGGCTGCCGCCGTCGTAAATTCCGGCTGGGACCGCGACTACCCACGGGAGCAGGCAGCGTTCCCCGTCCACCACCTGAAGCAGGACAAGTACTTCCCGCCCGTCGGCCGCATCGACGGCGCCGCAGGCGACCGCAACCTGGTGTGCTCCTGCCCTCCGCTTGAAGACTTCGAAAACTAAGGACTCCCGTCATGTCTGAGAATTACACAGCTCTTTACGAGCAGCACAAAAAGGCCGGTGCATCGTTCACCGACTTCGGCGGCTGGCAGATGCCCCTGAAGTACGAGTCCGAGCTCGCCGAACACCACGCTGTCCGCAAGTCTGCGGGCCTGTTCGACCTCTCCCACATGGGCGAAGTCTGGGTCAGCGGCCCGGATGCTGCTGCTTTCCTGGATTACGCACTCGTGGGCAAGCTGTCCGCTGTCGCCGTGGGCAAAGCGAAGTACTCGCTCATCTGCAACACCGACGGCGGCATCATCGACGACCTCATCACCTACCGTCGGCCCGCTCCCGAAGAAGGCATCGACAAGTATCTGGTGGTCCCCAACGCGGGCAACGCGAAGGTGGTTGCTGCGGCACTGCTGGAGCGGGCGGCCGGCTTCGACGTCGTGGTGGAGGACGCTTCCGCTGAGACTTCACTCATCGCCGTGCAGGGCCCGAACGCCGAAGCCATCCTTCTGAAGCTGGTCCCCGCGGAGCAGCACGCGCTGGTCACGGAGCTGAAGTACTACGCGGCGGTTGAGGTCTCCATCAACGGACAGGACCTGCTGCTGGCCCGCACCGGATACACCGGCGAGGACGGCTTCGAGATCTACGTCCCGAACGTCGACGCCGCCGGTCTCTGGGAAGCACTGCTCGAAGCAGGCGAAGACCACGGGCTCATCCCCGCCGGCCTCGCTGCGCGCGACTCCCTGCGCTTGGAAGCCGGAATGCCCCTGTACGGCAACGAGCTCTCCCGCCACGTCAACGCCTACGCGGCGGGACTGGGCCCAGTAGTTTCCCTGGCCAAGGAAAGCGACTTCATCGGCCGCGATGCGCTCACCGCCATCAAGGCCGCCGGCGTCGGCTCCGCTCTTGGACAGAAGCTCGTGGGCCTCAAAGGCACCGGACGCCGCGCCGCCCGCGCCCACTACTCGGTGCTGAAAGACGGTTCGCTCATCGGCGAAGTCACGTCCGGCCAGCCCAGCCCGACGCTCGGCTACCCAATTGCCTTGGCGTACGTCGACGTCGAGCATTCCGAGCCGGGCACCATCGTAGAGGTGGACCTCCGCGGCAAAGCCGAACCCTTCGAAGTGGTAGGCCTGCCGTTCTACAAGCGCCAAAAGTAGGTCCCGGTGAGAGTGACATCCTCCGCGGGCTCGGTCGCAGGTGCGCCCGCTGAGCGGCGGGTTAAGTAGGTCCCGTCGGCTTTGACCTCCTCTGCATGCTCGGTCGCGAAAGCGCCCGCTGAGCGGACGCGACGCTCCCTTAGACGCATGCTGCCGGGGGCCAAACCCGAAAGGGACCGGCGGCTCACCTTGCGCACGGAACCAGGAGACCGAGGCAACCTGCTGAAAGGCGGGTTCCAAGCCTCGGTTCGCTGCTCCTCAAAAGGCGAGCGGCACAACGGTGACGGCCGGCAGGCGGACAGCGGATTCCGGAAGCGTGCGTCAAAGCGACGAAGGAGCAGCACGCGGAGGAATTCGGTGTCCGGCACCCAACCCAAGTGTCACCGTGACCACGAACATTTTTTAGACACACGAGAAGTGAGGAATTGGAATGAGCAAAGTAGTTGCCGAGCTGAAGTACTCGGCTGAGCACGAGTGGGTTGCCGTTGATGGGGACGGGCCCGTAGGTATTGGGATTTCCGCCGTCGCCGCTGACGCCCTGGGTGACATTGTGTACGTGGACCTCCCTGAGGTTGGTTCCACTGTGACCGCTGGCGAGACGTGTGGCGAGGTGGAATCGACCAAGTCGGTCTCTGACCTGTACTCGCCTGTTACCGGTGAGGTGACCGAGATCAACGACGCCGTTGTCAGCGATCCGGCACTCATCAACAACGATCCCTACGGCGCAGGCTGGCTGTATAAGGTGGCCGCCACCGAAGAAGGACCGCTCATGTCGGCCGAAGAATACGCTGCAACAAACGGAGGAGAACTGTGAACCCGGTATCTGTAACTGACTTTCAGCAGGTCGTGTCGGCTTCGTTGGACGCGCAGCTGCCCGAGCTGGATCCAGAGATCGCTGCAAAGATCGACGACGAACTGGGTCGCCAGCGCGACGGCCTGGAAATGATCGCCTCGGAGAACCACACGGCCGTTGCAGTGATGCAGGCTCAGGGCTCGGTGCTGACCAACAAGTATGCCGAGGGTTACCCGGGCAAGCGTTACTACGGCGGCTGCGAGCACGTTGATGTGATCGAGCAGCTCGCGATTGATCGCATCAAGGCCCTGTTCGGTGCCGAGTTCGCCAACGTCCAGCCTCACTCCGGCGCACAGGCCAACGCCTCCGTGATGCACGCCCTCATCAAGCCGGGCGACACCATCATGGGCCTCAACCTGGCCCACGGCGGCCACTTGACCCACGGTATGCGGATCAACTTCTCCGGCAAGCTCTACAACGTGGTCCCCTATGGCGTCCGCGAAGACACCCACACGGTGGACATGGCCGAGGTTGAGCGCCTGGCCTTGGAGCACAAACCGGCACTGATCGTCGCTGGCTGGTCCGCTTACGCGCGGCAGCTGGATTTCGCCGAGTTCCGCCGGATCGCCGACTCCGTGGGTGCCTACCTCATGGTGGACATGGCCCACTTCGCCGGTCTGGTTGCTGCAGGTCTTCACCCGTCACCGGTCCCGCACGCCCACGTCACCACGTCCACCACGCACAAAACCCTCGCCGGTCCGCGAGGCGGCATCATCCTCTCCAACGACGCCGACATCGCCAAGAAGATCAACTCGGCCGTGTTCCCCGGCCAGCAAGGAGGCCCGCTGGAGCACGTCATCGCCGGGAAGGCCGTCGCGTTCAAAATCGCCGGTTCCGAAGAGTTCCGCGAGCGTCAGGAGCGTGTCCTTGCCGGTGCACGGATCCTCGCCGAGCGACTGATCCAACCAGACGTTTCCGCCAAGGGCATCAGCGTGGTCTCCGGCGGTACGGATGTACACCTGGTCCTTGTCGACCTCCGCAACTGCGAACTCGACGGCAAGCAAGCCGAAGACCGCCTCGCCGAGATCGACATCACCGTCAACCGCAACGCCGTCCCGTTCGACCCGCGCCCGCCCATGGTCACCTCCGGCCTGCGCATCGGCACCCCGGCCCTGGCTACCCGCGGGTTCGGCGAAGAAGCGTTCCGCGAAGTTGCCGACATCATCGCCGAAGTACTGATTGCCGACGCCGATGCGGACCTTTCAGGGCTGCGGCACCGTGTTGATGTGCTTGCGAAGGCGCATCCGCTGTACCCGGGTGTCTCGGACCTCTCGTAAGTAGCGCGTCGGGCTCGGTTCGCCCGTCGGGCTCGGTTCCCGTCGGGTTCGGTTCGCCCGTCGAGTCCGGTTCCCGTCGGGTTCGGTTCGCCCGTCGAGTCCGGTTCCCGTCGGGTTCGGTTCGCCCGTCGAGTCCGGCCTCCTCTGCATGCTCGGTCGCGTAGACGCCCGCTGGGCGGACGTGACGCTCCCTTAGACGCATGCTGCCGGAGCCCGGACTCGACGGGGCAGCTCTTGGGTTGGCAGCCCTGGATGCCGACCCCAAGGGGGCAGCTCTCGGGTTGGCAGCCCTGGATGCCGACCCCAAGGGGGCAGCTCTCGGGTCGCCGTTAGCGACAGGACCGCCGGGTTCGCTTGTTGTGACTAGGTCTGGCTGCCGGGAGTGTTCCGTAGGCGACGGGTTGGTTTGGGAGCGTGGGGTGTTCTGGGCCGATTCGGGGGTTGGCTGCGGGACGTGCCGTGCGCACGGCATGTTTCGCTGGGAACCCACGAAACGGCGGAGGGGGACCACTGCCAACCCAGCCCACTTATCCCGACCACACACATTTAGTTAGGAAAAACCATGGCCGTTGGGGTCTTTGATCTGTTCTCTGTGGGTATTGGCCCGTCGAGCTCTCACACTGTTGGGCCGATGCGCGCCGGGGCGGTGTTTGCCCGGGAGTTGCGTGAGTCCGGAGTGCTCGAATCCGTTGCCGGGTTGCGGGTTGACCTGTACGGTTCCCTGGCTGCCACGGGCAGGGGACACGGAACTTTCACGGCCGTCTTGCTTGGACTCGAGGGGTTCGACCCTGAGGAGATCCTTCCTGACGAGGTGGAGGAGCGGCTGGCTTCCATTGCTGAGACGGGAAAGCTCAACCTTTCCGGCGATACGCTCCTCGACTACGCGGTTGAGGACATGATCTTGCATCCGTTGACGGTGTTGCCGCGGCATACGAATGGGATGAAGTTTGCTGTCTCTGATGCTGGTGGGAATGTGCTGCGGGAGGCGACGTTCTTTTCGGTCGGTGGTGGGTTCATTGTCCGGGAGGGTGAGGAAGATGCGGCCCGGGAGGAGCTCGAGGAGTCGAAGAAGGAGTTGCCGTTGCCGTTCCGGACGGCGGCGGAGTTGCTGGGTCGGTGCTCCTCGAAGGGCCTTGGGATCAGCGACATTATGTTCATTAATGAGCGTGCGTCCCGGTCCGAGGAGGAGATCCGGGAGGGTTTGCTGCATATTTGGTCCGTGATGGAGGCGTGTGTTGAAACGAGTTTGAAGCGTGAGGGTGTGTTGCCCGGTGGTTTGAAGGTTCGTCGTCGTTCTCCTGATTGGTTGGAGCGGTTGCTGAAGGAGGACAAGGACCGGAACGATCCGAAGTATTGGCAGGAGTGGGTGAACCTGATCGCGTTGGCGGTCAATGAGGAGAACGCTTCTGGTGGTCGGGTGGTGACGGCGCCGACCAATGGTGCTGCGGGGATCATTCCGGCGGTGCTGTATTACGCGTTGAATTATGCGCCGGGGATGGACAAGGCTACGCAGGCCGATAAGGACGATGTGGTGGTGAAGTTCCTGCTCACTGCGGGTGCGGTGGGTGTGTTGTATAAGGAGCAGGCGTCCATTTCGGGGGCTGAGGTTGGTTGTCAGGGTGAGGTGGGTTCGGCGTCGTCGATGGCTGCTGCTGGGTTGGCTGAGGTGATGGGTGGTACGCCGGGTCAGGTGGAGAACGCGGCGGAGATTGCGATGGAGCACAATCTGGGGTTGACGTGTGATCCGATCGGGGGGTTGGTGCAGATTCCGTGTATTGAGCGGAACGCGATTGCTGCGGCGAAGGCGATCAACGCGGCGAAGATGGCGTTGTGGGGTGATGGGACGCACCGGGTGTCGTTGGATGAGGTGATCGTGACCATGCGTGAGACGGGCAAGGACATGTCCTCCAAGTACAAGGAAACCGCGATGGGCGGCCTCGCCGTCAACGTCGTCGAATGCTGACACTTACCTTCGTTGCGGGGCCTGCTTAGCGCGATTGAACGCCCTTGAAGGGCGCATAGCGGGCCGGGCAACGGACAAAATGAAACAACCAACAAGGAAGAAACTCATGACACTCGCACCTGAAGGCCGTAAGTTGCTGCGCGTTGAGCAGCGTAACTCGGCGGTCCCGGTTGAACGTAAGCCTGAGTGGATCAAGGCCAAGGTCCAGATGGGTCCGGAGTTCGTCCAGCTCAAGAACCTGGTGAAGAAGGAAGGCCTGCACACGGTGTGTGAAGAGGCCGGT
>NZ_JCAXEJ010000058.1:0-228 GCF_059759005.1 Paenarthrobacter sp. GQ52 | reverse complement strand
CAGTGTTCAGGATCGAAGCCATATCGCCGGCGTTGCGCTCCGAATGGCAGACATGGCTAACGGAGACTACGTAAGCAAGGGTTTTTCGCCCGTTCCGTCGAAGCCATTGAGTTCCTCCGATCTTCGCATTTGGACCACAAAGTTGTTTTCGGACGGTTACGTCGATTCCCTCCCTGATGGACGCGCCGTTCAGGTTCAGGGAATTGTCGAACTGCAGACCCGCTCGCG
>NZ_JCAXEJ010000057.1:0-239 GCF_059759005.1 Paenarthrobacter sp. GQ52 | reverse complement strand
TTCCTGAACCCCGGCCAACCCGCCCGCACCCCGTTCATCACCGAACAACTCGCCGGCACCACCGGACCCGTCATCGCCGTGTCCGACTACATGAAAGCCGTCCCCGACCAAATCCGCCAATTCATCCCCAACGACTTCGCCTCCCTCGGAGCAGACGGCTTCGGCTTCTCCGACACCCGCCAAGCCGCACGCCGCTACTTCAAAAACGACACCCACTCCATCGTCGCCAAAACCCTCCA
>NZ_JCAXEJ010000056.1:0-245 GCF_059759005.1 Paenarthrobacter sp. GQ52 | reverse complement strand
GGGGGGTGTGGTGTTGTGTGGAACGCGTTGGGGCGTGGTGTGTGTGGGGTTGTGTTTGGCGCACTGTTGGGTCCTGAGGCAACAGGACCTTTTTGCAGCAATGCGGAGAGCATCTTCTGGTGTTTCTTTTGTTCCTGCTTCCGGTACTTACCATCGTGTCCCCCTTTGCGGGGGTGGTGGTGGTCTGGTTGACGGGGTTGTTGTTTGAGAACTACATAGTGGACGCGAGCATCTAGAACACACAC
>NZ_JCAXEJ010000055.1:0-266 GCF_059759005.1 Paenarthrobacter sp. GQ52 | reverse complement strand
GAGTCGCCGAATCGTGGGTCCCGGTTGCTGGGTTTGGCGAAGGCCCTTGTGCTGGAGATGCCGCGGACGTTGGCGGCTTTGAAGTCGGGGCAGTTGAATGAGTGGCGGGCCACGCTGCTGGTGAAAGAGACCGCGTGTTTGTCTGTTGAGGACCGGTGCGCGGTGGATGAGGAACTCGCTGCCGATACCGGGACTTTTGAGGGGAAGGGCGATAAGGCGATTGTTGCGGCGGCGAAGGCTGCGGCGTATCGGCGTGATCCGCGGTC
>NZ_JCAXEJ010000054.1:0-287 GCF_059759005.1 Paenarthrobacter sp. GQ52 | reverse complement strand
TTCATTGAAACCCGCGACGATACCTGCCGGATGCCGTACTGCGATGCGCCCATCCGGCATATCGACCATGTGGTTCCTTGGCGTTCCGGAGGGAAAACGAACCTCGCCAACGGTGCAGGTCTATGCGAGGCGTGCAACCACACCAAGGAAAACCCCGGCTGGACCACCAAAACCGTCCATGCCGGCGTGCACGGGAGTACGCACACCCTGGAAATCAGCACCCCCACCGGACACAGCTATCAATCGAAAGCCCCACCCCTACCCGGACACCGCCCCTCCAGAACATA
>NZ_JCAXEJ010000053.1:0-309 GCF_059759005.1 Paenarthrobacter sp. GQ52 | reverse complement strand
GCGACCGACTCCCTTCAAATTACCGGTTCCGGTAGCGCTTTTGTGTGCTTCTGGTTGGTGGGGGAGGCCCGGGTTCTGGTTTGCTTTGTGCGGCTGGTTCGGGTAGGTTTGAAAAGTTGCTCCGGAGCGATCCTGGCCCCTTGTGGGGGTTTGGTGGTGCCGGGTGTGTCTGTTGTTTGAGAACTCAATAGTGTGCCAAGTTTGTTGATACCGATTGTTTTATCAATTGGTTGAAATTATGGCTGGATCATTGCGCACCCCCGTGTGTGGTGGTCTGGTTTTCAGCTGGTTTCGAATTTTGTGCAGCCG
>NZ_JCAXEJ010000052.1:0-422 GCF_059759005.1 Paenarthrobacter sp. GQ52 | reverse complement strand
TTCTATGCGGAGATCACTTGGTTGGCGGCGTCGGGGATTTCCACGGGCTGGGTTGTCGGTAACGGGGTGCGGGAGTACCGGCCGTTGAACGGGATCGCCCGTGATGCGATGGCTGCGTTCCTGTACCGGTACGCGGGCCAAAAAGCACCTGCTGACCCGGGGAACCCTGCGGCGGGGACGGTCACGGTGGCCCCCGACGTCGAGGTCCTTGAACCAGCCCAACTCGAAACAGCGCTGGTAACCGCTGACACAGTGGTCCTTCCTTCGGATCAGGCAGTGGAGATCAAACCCAATGACGTGCTCGTTTCCGGTGTCACTACCGGTACCCCGGACGGGTTGCTGGTCCGTGTGGTCCAGGTAGTGCGGGACCCGGGCGGAAACACCCTGGTCAAAACCAAACCCGCCACTCTCCCCGAAGCCGT
>NZ_JCAXEJ010000051.1:0-518 GCF_059759005.1 Paenarthrobacter sp. GQ52 | reverse complement strand
GACTTCGCGGCCGAGGTCAAGGAAAACGTCAAGGCCCACGCCCGGACGAAGTTCGATGAAGCAGTATGGGAACAGCTCGCTTCGGGTATCCGTTTTGTTCAGGGCGAGTTCGACGACGATGACGCTTTCGAGCGTCTCGGTGATGTTCTTGATGAGCTGGATGAGACCCGTGGCACCCGCGGTAATCATGGTTTCTACCTGTCGATCCCGCCCAAGGCGTTCGAGCAGGTCTGCCGGCAGTTGTCCAAGCACGGCCTGGCGCAGGCCAAGCCGGGTCAGTGGCGTCGTGTGGTGATCGAGAAGCCGTTCGGGCACGACTTGGAGTCGGCCCGGCAGCTCAACGACATTGTCGAGTCGGTGTTCCCGGCTGATGCGGTGTTCCGGATTGACCATTATTTGGGGAAGGAGACGGTGCAGAACATCCTGGCGTTGCGTTTCGCGAACCAGTTGTTCGAACCGCTCTGGAACGCCAACTACGTGGATCATGTCCAGATCACCATGGCCGAGGACATCGGCAC
>NZ_JCAXEJ010000050.1:0-529 GCF_059759005.1 Paenarthrobacter sp. GQ52 | reverse complement strand
TCCGGCTCCGGACACCATGACGTACCTGACGGCGCTGCTTCCTGTGGCGCAGGGGGTGGCGGTTTACGCGGCTCTTTGCCAGGCTGCTGATTCGGCCCGTTCCAGCGGGGATGCGGGCTCTGGTGTTGTCCCGACCCGTGGTCAGGTCATGGCCGATACCTTGGTCGAGCGCGTCACCGGTACACCTGGCGGGATTTCAGGGATCAATCTGGACCTCGTCATGACCGACCGCACCCTGTTCCAGGGTGACAGCGAACCGGCCCGGCTCAAGGGCTACGGAATAGTCCCGGCCGAGTGGGGAAGGGGGCTTCTCGGTTCGGGGCGAGCCGCAACCCTGAAACAGGCCGCAACTCCGGGACAGGCCGTGGCGAGCCCGGCCTCCGGACCAGGGCAAGCTGGCCCAGATCACGCGAGAACCCCGGATACAGAGCTCACTGTCTGGCTTCGCCGGCTCTACACCGCACCAGCCAGTGGCGAGCTCCTGAGCATGGACTCCAAAGCCCGGCTCTTCCCGACGACGCTTCGGCGC